>JAUQXC010000962.1 GCA_030834825.1 Thermoflexales bacterium | reverse complement strand
GTGCTGCCTGCGAAACCGGTGCCGTTCCCATCGGCCATATGATTGATGACAACATCGGCGTAGATTTTGACGCCCACGGCGTTGCAACGAGTCACCATATCCTGAAATTCAGAACGGTTGCCCATACGGCTGTTGATCTGGTAGCTCACCGGCTGATAGTTTTGCCACCAAGGATAACCTTGGCCGGGAAGTACGACATGCTCTTGCGGCGGCGAGACTTGTACTGCCGCAAAGCCTTTCGGTCCCAGGTAGGTCTCGCACTCACGGGCAACATCCGTCCATTTCCATTCAAACAGGTTAACAAAGGCCGTGCGGTTCGGATTGGGTGTGACGGCTTGAACTGCAGGCAACTGGCTCAACGCAAAACCCGCAGCGACCAAAGCTAGAGCTACCAGTACGAGTGTCGCTCGTCGAAAAGATGCCAACCGAGGCGTTTTCGCTTTCATGAGAGTGTTTTCCTTGAAATGTGGGTTGCATAGATTGAGTTGAACAACGTGATCTGGTGAAACGTGGCGGTCTGAGTGGCGGGAGGTGAATCTACATGGTTCCCCTCCTCGAAATAAAGCCGGACCTCTGGCAGAATTTCAGACCCGAGGTCAGAGTGGTACAGCTGCGGGAAGGATACTTTGCCTCACTTCGATTCATCGACCGTGCCTTGATGACAAATCCAAGCAACGAATTGCGCAATCTGGGCGAGCGATTAGCAGTAGACCCACTTCCTATCAGGGAATACCGCCGTTTCATATCCTAGATTATGGCGAATCTGTATGAGTCAAGAAACAAACCGGTTTGCACAGTCCGATTATAAATGAAAAAGGGCGGCGCTGTCAAGCACCTGTTGGAAGCGGCCACCTACCCTCGCTTCGTGTATAGGCGAACCCACTTTTGCCCTGCGGTCGGCGGCGGGAAAGGCAAGTGAGCGAAGACGCCCGCCTACAGCGGTACTGTGTTCCCGTCTCGTTTCCCCGCAGAAACAGCGGGGTTCTTCGGCGCTTCGCGCTTCACGCCCTGTCCGCGCAGCGGGGACATGAGCGGAACGCAGTGAAGTCAACGCCACATCATACCCGGCACACGCCAAGCGACCCACCGGCTTCCAGTGGAAGCCGGGTATGGGCTGTGTGTCAGCGACGCGCTCGCCATATCCCGACGAGAGCCGGGTGGCGCGCTAGGCGAGGCGAGCGGCCCACCGATGCTCCGGTGGAGTATCGGACATGGGCAAGACGCCCGCCGCTCCGCTCAGCAGGTTTGCCGCAAAAGTGAAATGCGCGCAGCCAAGTAGCTCTGATGGACAAGGGTTCCAGAGTCTGCTATGATTTATCACGTGGAGCGTGACAGCCAAGCCGTTCCCCTTCGTTGGAACCATGACTCTATTTGCAGCCAACCAGTCAACTCAACGCGCGATCGTAGCCGCCTGCATTATTCTCGCTTTGCTGGCACTGCCCTGCATTGGCATGTTGCATTGCCAAGTCAGGCATGACGATCACGGGCACGTCTCGCCGCCACTCGCCGAGGCCTGTTGCGTGTTTCTCTGTTTCACGGCCCTCATCGGCCTGGCCATCCTCCCAGTGAGATGGCTGACGATTGCTCACACCGCGCTCAGCTTGAAACCGGTGCGTCTCGCCCGCCACCTCACGCGTTGGGTTCCTCCTCCACGCTCGATCGATCTTCTCCACTAGCTGTTCATCCGTCTAACTGTATGGGGTCATCGCTGCCTGCTGCGCTGTGTCTCAGGGTACGGCAGCCAGACCCATTTGACATTCCAATTGCCAAGGGAGCCAATCATGTCTCAGATTGCTATGCGCTTACTCATGCTGATGCTGATCTTGATGTTCGCACTCGCCGCCTGTGGCGGGTCTGCTTCGAATTCAACCGCACCTAAGACCGTGACGTTGACCATGACTGAGTTTCAGTTCCAACCGGCCGAGATCACGGTCAACGTCGGCCAGCCGATCAAACTGGTGATGAACAATAACGGCACCGTGCTGCATGACTTCGTCAGTGAAGATGCACAGGTGGAAGTCAGGGAAGAGCACGGGGCTGACCACGACATGGCCGAGAGGCACACAACGATGCATACTGCGGTCGAGGCGGGACAGCAAAGCACACTGGAGTTCAAGGCGACGCAGCCTGGAACTTACACAGTTTATTGCACGATCGCCGGTCACAAAGAAGCGGGGATGGTGGGCAAATTGATCGTCAAGTGATCAGGAACGCGCACCTTTGATAGTTGAACCAATCTTTGTGGGAAGCATCCGTTGCTAGGGAGGCTGGCATGCAAGTTAGTACGCTTCACGTTGACGGCCTGTTGACGGCGCTGTGCGCACACAACGTCGAGAAGGCGCTGCTGAAAATGCCAGGCGTGCACCATGTTGTCGCAAATAGTTTGAATAGTACGGCCACAGTGCACTATGACGAGGCGCAGGTCGCGCTGGCGCAACTGCAAGCCGCTGTCGCCGATTGCGGTTACGTCTGCGCGGGTGAAGCACTGCCCGATCATATGGCGCATGCATCACCGACCGCGCCGCTGGAGCACGCGATGCATGCAGATCACGCCATGGACATGGCGCAGCCGGAGGCCGCGCCCCACTCGATCGATCACAGCGCGCAGATGGATCGCGCCGCGCACGCCGGTCACACGTCGCCGACGGATCACGCCGCACACACGGCAGTCGGCCCGCTCGAAGATCACTCGGCACACGGTGGCAAGCCTGGCATGACCGCTGCCGGTATGGAACGCGACATGCGCAAACGCTTCCTCGTGTCGCTGGTGCTGACCGGGCCCGTGTTTCTGTTCTCGCATCTGGCGACACAGATTCTGGGGCTGCACTTGATGCTGCCCTTCGGCCTCAGCGATAAGTTGTTCGGCTTCATCCTCACAACGCCAGTGGTGATCTATGGCGCGTGGCCGTTCTACCTCGGCGCACACAACGGCTTGCGGCAGAGCGTGCTGAACATGAGCGTGCTTGTTTCGTTGAGCGTGTTGACGGGCTACCTCTTCTCGGTGGCAGCCACGTTCCTGTTCGACGGCGAAGTGTTCTACGAAGCCGCGGCGATGCTGGTGACGTTCGTGCTGTTTGGCCACTGGATGGAAATGCGATCGCGGCGCAGCACCAGCCAATCGATTCAACGCCTGCTGCAACTCACGCCGCCAACCGCTATCGTGATCCGGGACGGGCGAGAAGCAGAACTGCCCACCGACCAGATCGTCGTCGGCGACAGCCTGCTCGTCAAACCCGGCGCGAAGGTGGCGGTCGACGGCGTCGTGATCGAAGGGGAATCCAGCCTGGACGAGTCGATGATCACCGGCGAAGCCATGCCAGTCGCGAAGCGACCAGGCATGGCCGTGATCGGCGCGACGATCAACAAGACCGGCACGTTCAAGTTCCGCGCGACGAAGATCGGCGCGGACACGGCGCTGGCGCAGATCGTGAAACTGGTACAGGCCGCACAGAATTCCAAAGCCCCGGCGCAGCGCCTGGCCGATCGGGCCGCGCACTATCTGGTGCTCGTCGCCGTGTTTGCGGGTCTTGGCACGTTCTTGTTGTGGTACTTCGTCCTGGCGCCGCAGTTCATGCCGCACGGCGAAGATCGCCTGGTGTTCTCGTTGACGTTTGCCATCACTGTCGTCGTGATTACCTGTCCCGATGCGCTAGGCCTGGCGACGCCGACGGCGATCATGGTGGGCACAGGGCTGGGTGCGCAACACGGCATCCTGTTCAAGGATGCGGCGGCGCTGGAAGGTGCGGCCAAGATCGATGCGGTGATCTTCGACAAGACCGGCACGTTGACCAAGGGCGAACCAGAGGTCGTCGAGGTCGTGATCGCCGATCGGGTGGTAGCCAGCCCCGATCAGTTGCTGCGGCTCGCCGCGTCCGCCGAGAAAGCGAGCGAACATCCGCTCGCACAAGCTATCGTCAATGCTGCACAGGCCAAGCAACTGCCGCTGAGTGACGTTCATCACTTCGAAGCCGTGCCCGGCCATGGCCTGCTGGCGCACGTCGACGGCCAAACGATCTTGATTGGCAATCGCAAGTTGCTAGCTGATCGTGACATCTCGCTCAATGGGCTTGAGTCGAAAGTGGCCGAGTTGGCGAATGGCGGTCGCACGGTCATTCATGTCGCGATCGACAATCGGGTCGCGGGTTTAATCGCCGTGGCCGACGCCCCGCGCGAAACGTCACGCGACGCAGTCCAACAACTACGCGCGCTGGGCGTCGAAGTCGTGATGCTGACGGGCGACAATCACGCCACCGCCGAGCGCATCGCGCGCGATCTCGGCATCGACACGATCTTCGCGGAAGTGCTGCCGGGCCAGAAGGCCGACAAAGTCAAAGAACTACAAGCACAGGGCAAAAAAGTGGCGATGGTGGGCGATGGCATCAACGACGCGCCCGCGTTGGCGCAGGCCGATCTCGGCATCGCCATCGGCGCCGGGACCGATGTGGCGGTCGAAACGGCCGACGTTGTGCTGATGCGCTCCGATCCGATCGATGCCGCGCGAGCCATGCGCCTGGGCCGCGCCACGGTCAACAAGATGAAGCAAAATCTTGCCTGGGCGGTGGGTTACAACGGATTGGCAATCCCGATCGCGGCAGGCTTGCTGTATCCCTCGTTCAGTTTGTACTTGCAGCCCGCCATCGGTGCGCTGGCGATGTCCGGCTCGTCGATCCTGGTGGCCATCAACGCGGTATTGTTGAAGAATGCCAAGCTTGACGCTTGAAAGGAGGTGAGGCTAGCGCGCGAAGTTGATACCATGATGAATCAAGTTTCCCAGCTAGACAAACTATTCTAAGGGAGGAAACAGCGATGAAGCGGTGGCTGTTAGTTTTAACGGTTGTGGCTATGAGTTTAGTGGTGGTCAGCCCGGTGTTGGCACACGAGGACACGGGCTGCGCACATGACGTGGCGACGATTGCCTCACTGCGCGAGTGCGTCGTCCACGCACAGCAGATGGGACACATTGAGAGTGACCGGGTGGCGCAGAAATTGATCAAGCAACTCGCTAAAGCGCAAGCCTATCTTGATTGTGGCAAGGTGGACAAAGCGATCGACAAATTGGAAGACTTTATCGGGAAAATCCAGGATCAAGCAGGCCGGCACATCGATCCGATGCACGCCGAACATCTGATCCATCACGCACACATGGTGATCGCGACGTTGGACAGCTGAGGCAGGCAAATATCAAACTTAAGCTGAAACCCCGATTCTAATTTGCGAATCGGGGTTTCGTCCTCTAAACAGGCGGATCGGCTTGACTACATCTGTTTGCCGTGGTCACTCATTGGTGCGAACGGCTTGCCATTTGCAGGTTAATCACAACCGCTGGATCGAATTGAAGCGAGCCGTAACTTACGCCGATCTCATTCCTTCAACGCCCGCCAGATGTGGTCGATGCTGAAGAACGCGAGAAGCACCAATAGCCCGATGATGATAAACGAGATCTGCACCTGGATCGTTCGACCGACAAGGACGATCAGCAAGCCTAGGCCCAGTGCCAACGCCAAGCTGCGATAATGTCTGTTCTGGAAAAGGGCGCACGTTGCGGCCGATGAAATCGGCTTGTCGGCCAAGCTGTGCTCAAACAACACCAGATCCCAACTCGCTAAGGCGAAGGTCGTACTCAGGATCATTAGCAACACCGGAGCGCTGGCCAGCAGCCCGGCTGCACTCCAGGCAATTGAGATGATAAACGCGGTTAAGGGCAGTGGCGTAGCCGGCCATTTATGGGCCAGCCACCAGGCCAGCCCGGTACTTGCGCCAGCCAGCGCAACGATGCCCCAGTCATGCGCTGCATATCCGGCCACCAGGCACAGCGTACACAAGAATGGGCACGCCAGACGAATAGTTCTTGGCAAGAGCATCGACTTTCTCCCTAACGTTCACGCCGAATGCGGGTGGGCCTGAGCGCATTGCGGACCAATGGAGCCAAAGGCTGGTTTACCTGCCAATCGATGACAGGAATCCAGAGTTGAGTGATCTGATTGATTTCGATTTGACGCTCCAAGCGCGTGAGGCGGGTAGCCAACTGGCTGTCGAGGTCGGTGGATAGAAGCGGCCGGGCATAAGCGAGCAGATCAGGGCTAATCAGCAGCACCTGGTAGCCGTAGGCGCGCAGACGGCGGAAAAATTGCCAGTCACCCGACATGAGCGGACTGATAATCACAATCAGCGAGTGGCTGGCAAACATGCGAGTCGGTAAAAAATTGAGACTGTTGAGGCTGCTATCCGATTCGGGCATAATCCGTGCCAGGGTATGAAGAATCCGATTGAGCTGCAGCTTGCCATAGCCTGGAAACACGCTCGCGTATTGCCGCTGATAGACGAGCAGACTTACTCGATTGCCCTGCCGCAAGAACATCTCGGCCAACGAGGCAGTCGCACGCGCAGCATGCTCAAACAGGCTGACCTCTCCGATTTGCAAATTGGTTTTCTGGCGGGCATCCAGGATTAGACCAATATCGGCGATCTCCTCTTGTTCGAATTCTTTGGTAAAGAACTTGTGCGGGTGCCGGGCCGTCAAACGCCAGTCAAGGCGACGCAGAGGATCACCAGGATGATATTCGCGCACACCCCAGAAATCCGTTCCGCTTCCGCCCCGCCGGGCCGGGATTGAGCCGGCCGAATGCAAGGTGCGCTGAGAGCGCAAGGAAAAGGGGCGAAACTTATTGAGTTCAGGATGTACTTGAATCTTTGCTTCGGCCGGCAACTCGAGCTCGGTTTCGATCAGGCCGAAAGGATCACTGATCTTGGCTCGGATGGTCTTCCATTCAAAACTCCCTCGCTCCGACTGGAAGGTGTATTTGAAGACGGCGTTTTCGCCAGCTTGCAACAGCGCCGTTTGCGTAGTTTGACCATCTTTGATGCTCATGCCGAATTGGCGCGGATCGGAAAGAACCAGTTGAACCAGGGCCGCTCCCTGGTTGGTGATCTCGACGCTTACCTCTATGGTGGTGAGCGCGTTGGTCGTATCTTTTTCCACCGACCGTGTTGCATTTAACTTGATCTCGCGCGTGGAGGGCGACTGCAAAAAGCCCATTCCCAAATAAGCGCAGCACAGTAACGCCAGCCAGATGAAATCTGCGTTGTGAGTGAGCAACGCGGCCAGCAGCAGGCTGAAGATAATGAACAGCAGGATCAAAGCCTTATTCATGGACACCTTGAATGACCGGCACGCGGACAGCGGACATTACCTGATCGATCACAGCGTTTTCGGTCTTGTTCGATCCCCACAAGTTAGGATCTAAAACCAGGCGATGGGCCAGGGCCGGTCGGGCGAAGAGCTTGACATCATCCGGCACCACAAAATCGCGGCCCTGAATAGCAGCCCAGGCTCGAGCCAGTTTGAGCAAGGCCAGTGACCCGCGCGGGCTGACTCCGACCACAACTTGCGGATGACGCCGGGTGCCGGACGTCAGATCGACCATGTAGCGCCGCACATCGGGGTCGATGTAAACTTCCTCGACAGCGGCACGCATGGCTAGAAAGACCTCCGGAGTGATCACGGCTTGCAGGGCAACGTTGTCTTGCTTGCGCTCGGCCCGCCGTTGCAGAATCTCTTCTTCCTCTTCGGGTCGCGGATAGCCGATCGAAAGCTTCACCATGAACCGATCGAGCTGGGCTTCCGGCAGCGGAAAGGTTCCCTCATACTCGATCGGGTTCTGCGTGGCAATGACGATGAACGGGCTGGGCAAAGCCAGGCTTGCACCCTCCAGCGTGACTTGATATTCCTGCATCGCTTCCAGTAGAGCCGATTGGGTCTTGGGTGAAGCCCGATTGATCTCATCGGCTAAAACGATGTTGGTGAACAGCGGTCCTTTGCGCAATTGAAACGAATTCTTGTTGCTGTCAAACACATAGCCGCCGGTGATATCGCCCGGCAGCAGATCTGGGGTGAACTGGATACGATTGAAGCCCAGCCCCAGTGCAGAAGCAAAGCTATTGGCGATCAAGGTCTTCGCCAGGCCTGGATAGTCTTCCAACAGAATGTGACCACCCGAAGAAAGAAAGGCCGCCATCAGCTGAGTCAGCACCTGCCGTTTTCCGACGACGGCCTTTTCAACTTCCTGGATAATCTGAGCCGAAAGACAGGGAACTTGTTCAATCGTGATGGGCGTCGAAGCGTTGGTCGTCATCTTCATTCTCCATAACCGATTCCATAAATTTGAGCACTTGCTCGAGCAGTTGGTAATATTCGGTCTTTTCGCGGCCTGTCCAGCGGCAAATTCGCTTACGAGGAATATCCCGCAAGTTGCGCACCAGCTGTTTAACGGATCTCTTCGCGCCGGATGATTGGGCCGGAAATAAGAAAGTGTAAACGGGTTCGGGCAGCGGCATCTGGCGTTGTTCCAAAGCGCTGTAGACTTCGTGTGGTATGGCCCGGAACTGTTTCGAAGCATATAGGGCGGCCAGCATATGCGCCAGGTCGCGTTCCAGGCCATCCGATCGATCGAGCCTGAAATCGGTTAAGCGTATCGAAGTCCGCCAGTAATTAATTTGTGCCATGGTGACGTTTAAGTCCGGTGACTGCGTCTGCTCAAACGTGTTCGGCTCTTGAAGCGGGCGATAAAGGCGGATGAGAGGATAGAGCACCACCGCAAAAATCAGCGCAAACCAATAAATTTGCTGGTCAACGCTCTGCACTATCCGCGCGCCTAATAACAGCACTAAGGCGATCGGCATGACGAAATTGTCCTGGACGAAGGCCGGAAATAAAAAGCCTATTAGTAAAAACGGCCCCAGGATTAGGGCGATAATCAAGACCGTGCGTCGGGAAATTTTCACGTGAGATTAGGCTTCCTTTCACGACCGAATTGCACAATCGTACTCAAACACTCGAAAGCGGTTTCTTCATCCGCCGGGGTGAATTGCCGTAAGCTATAACGAGCCGCCTCAAACAATTGGGTCAGTTGGTGAACCGGATCACGCGGGAGACCTTTCGCTTCCAACAGTTGCTCAAACTCGCGCGCCGTCATACTATGCTCTAACTCGATTCCTTGTTCCTTGTGCAGTGCCACACTCATTTGCCGATAACATTGCACGATCACTTTCCTAAAGTCCAGGCCCTGCGTCAACGCCTGCAGGGCATATTCCGCTTCCAACGTCACCGGATCGCCCGCGCGCCGATTCTCGGTCCGCCGTTTACTGGCCCAAATTCCCAACACGAGGAGCATCATTCCCAGGCTAATCCAAACCAGCCAAATTAGAATTGTAGGCGGAGAACCTAGTGGGGGTCCTTCTTCCAGATGAAGTTCCGACGGAAGGACTTCTGAAACCCGCGACCCGGACGTGACGTTTAAATTGGCGAAAGCAAACAGGATGACGATGGCGACCCCAGCGACCAGGGCAAGGCGCAGTGCGGGGCCAAGCGTTTCTTTCCAGGAAACGCCTTTGAGGATTTTGTAAATACAGTAAATCGCGACGATTATGCCCACGGCTTCGAGCAGTGCTTTGAAAAACGTGCTCAAGGAGATCGTCACGTTCGGCTGGCTATCGATCGGAGACGACAGCGTGCTTCCTCCCCATTTGGGAAGCGGAATGCCACGTTTGAGTTCGAGCTGGGGCAAGGCCGCCGCGATCAAGATCATCAAGCTGGCAGCCAATAGAAGAAAAATTAACGTCCTGCGCTTGGCATCGTCTGGCATTTTTACTCAGTCAATGGCGTGGCTGCTTCACTTTTTCACAAGGCCCGGAGTATCGCCATTTTACTCCATTCTGCCAGTTTCAAGGCAGAATAGAAGTGACCTGGGGTTGCTCCGAACTGCTCGATCAAATAAAGAGTAAGATCCCTTAAAACGCAAGGACACGCACCCTCTTTCGAGACTGCGTGTCCTTGCATCGGTTCCAAGCACCATCAAACTACATCTTATGCCCGCCGTGGCCTTCCATTGGTGTGAACGGCTTGCGGCTCGGTCCCACATAGTCTTCCGGCTTCTCGTCAAATGTGAACTTGCAGCCGGGTGCACAGAAGTAGTAGGTCTCGCCCTGATACTCGCTCTTGTGCTTCGCCGTCTTCTCGTCGACCTGCATCCCACAGACTGGATCGATTGCCATGCTACTGCCTCCTTTGAGTTTTAACTTATTCAAGTTAGACACAAGACGCAGGCTGCATCTTGTCACCCCATCACTTTGTCATCTTGAGTCCACGCAGGCGCAGCGAATTCGTGACTACAAACACGCTACTGAAGGCCATCGCCCCGGCCGCGAACACCGGCTGCAAAAAACCTAAGGCAGCGACCGGGATCAGGATCACATTGTAGAAGAACGCCCAGAATAGATTCTGCTTGATTGTCTTGAGCGTCCCGCGGCTGATCAGGATGGCCTTGGGCAACCCACGCAGATCACCTGACATTAACGTCACGTCAGCCGCCTCGATGGCGACATCTGTGCCGGTGCCGATCGCAATGCCGACATCCGCCTGCGCCAGCGCGGGGGCATCATTAATGCCATCACCCACCATCGCGACGATCTTGCCGTCCGATTGAAGTTGCTTCACGTTGGCGGCCTTGTCCGCGGGTAGAACTTCAGCCAACACCCGATCGACGCCCACTTGTTTCGCAATCGCTGCGGCGGTCTGGCGATTGTCGCCCGTGATCATCACCACTTCAATGCCCTGCGCGTGCAGCGCCGCAATCGCGTCTTTGGAGCCGGGCTTAACCGTATCGGCCACGGCGATGACACCCGCGGCTGCACCGTCCACCGCGACGACCATGGCCGTTTTCGCTTCGTGCTG
>JAUQXC010000961.1 GCA_030834825.1 Thermoflexales bacterium | reverse complement strand
CTCCGGCACGGTCTATCTCAACACGCAGTATCTCAGCGACACGCTCGACACGCTGTTCGTCACGGGTCGCATCACCGACACCAACGGCGCGTCTGCTTTGGGCGCGGGCGAGGCCGTCGTCATCGTCGACGACGGGCGCAGCTCGCCCACGATGCCCGGTTATCATCACGTCGTGCCGGTCGATCAACCGGGGCAGCTCAGCAGCTCGTTCACGTTCAGCCTGTCGCTGCCGCACAGCGGCTTCGGCGGCGCGCTCAATCCCAGCAATGCTTACACCTTAACGGTGGGCGGCATTGACCTCGCGGGCAACACCGGTGCGATGTCGCAGACGCTACGCGTCATTGTGGACGATCATGCACCGATGGTCTTCAGCCGCGTGTCGCAGATCGGCGCGAATGGATCGCTCACGTTGAGCGGCCGCGCTTCTGACTCGGCCCTGCTGCCGGAAGCACTCACCGCGCAGCCGTACACGCCGACAATGCAGCTCGCCAATGCCGACAGCGTCATCAACGTGGGTCTGGCGAATCATCAGATCAAGTTCGTCGGCGATCTCAACAGCGATACGTTTGACGATGTGGCGCTGATCGAACCTTCGATCTCGGCGGGTGTGGCGCGCGCTTTGCAAGGCGGCATCTTCTTCGGCAAGCCGGGCGGTCTCTCGACGACGCTCAACATCAACAATGCGAACGTGCGCTTCCTCGGCGAAGCGACGGGCAACACGATCTTCGCGCCATCGATCGCGGGCAACCTCGATGTGAATGGTGACGGCCTCGGCGATCTGCTGATCGGCGATCCGCACGTCAACAGTGAAGCGGGCGCGGCCTACGTGATTCTGGGCAAGCGCAGCGGCTGGCCGCAGCAGTTCAATCTCTCCACCGCCGACTGGCGTTTCACGCGCGCGGGCACGCAGGGCTTCGGCAATGTCGTTGCCTCGGCGGGCGATGTCGATGGCGATGGTCTCTCGGACTTCATGATCGGCGCAGGCAGCGATGGCGTGCGCGCGGGCGTGGTGTATCTCTATCGCGGTCGTGAGCGCGGCCTGCCGGCGGTGCAGTCGATCTTCCGTTCGCCGCACTGCAGCACGTGCGCGCCGGCGATCTCGCCCAACCTCGCGGGCGTGGGTGATACGAACGGTGACGGATTGTCCGATCTGTTGATCGCGTACAGCGGCGCGATGGGCTTTACACCGCGCACCGCGTTGATCTTCGGTCGTCCACAAACCGATTGGCCCAGCGCAGCTTCACCGGTCGATCTGCACACGATCGCGAATGGCATCTTCTTCGCCGAGCTCACGCAGCAGACCGTCGCGCCCGCGGGCGATGTCAACGGCGACGGCCTGCGCGACCTGCTCATCGGTGATCCCGACAGCGATCTCTCGCGGCTGTTCCTGCTGTTGGGGCGCACGCCCGACAATCCGTGGCCGACGGTGGAGCACTTGAACTTGCTGACGAAGTCCGATGTCTCGTGGCGGGCCACCGGCGCGAGCGGGATGCTGCGCCTCGGCGCGTCCATGACCCCGCTGGGCGATCTCGATCACGACGGTCTGGCTGACTTTGCCTTCGGTCATCCCGGCACAGGCAGCGGGCCGAATCGCAGCGGTATCGTGCTGGCGAAGAACATCTCGTACACACTCGATCGCTCTGTGTCGGCGGTGGACTTCTACCTCAACGGCACGGCGAATACTCAACGCTCTGGCAGTTACCTTTCCAGCGGCGATGTGAACGGCGACGGCATCCGCGACATCCTGATCGGCGCACCGGGTGAACTGAAGGGCTACTTGATCGAAGGTCTGCTGAAGCCGCGCGCGATGTCGGGCGTGAGCAAAGTGGAAGTGGGTGTGTTCGGTCCGGTGATCGATCCGTCGCAGCCATACACGCAGACCTTACCAAGCACGTGGCAGGTGGCGACGCTCAGCGCGTCCCATCAACCGATCACCCCGTGGAGCGTCAACGTGCTGCTGGCGGGCAACGGCGACTATCGCGTGTATGCGCGGGCCTTCGATCAGGCGACGAACAGCACGCCGGACGTCAACTGGTATCAGGGCAATGTGTGGATCAACTCGTCGCCGGTGACGCTGACGGGCGCGAGCGCGGTGTTGAATGCGCCGAGCGTGATCAGCAAGACGAACATGACGTTGAGCGGCACCGTGACGAGCGCGACCGCGCTTCAACAACTGCGCGTGTACAACGGCTTCGAGTGGCGGCGTCTGCCGCCGATGCTGGGCGCGTGGAGCAGCAAGTCTGAACTGCCGCGCACCGATGCCGTCACGCTGACGCTGCACTTAGTGGCACGCGACGCTTACGGCAACACGCTGCACGTCTCGCGCTCGCTGGCGATCGATACATGGGCGCAGCCGCCGCAGCTGTTCGCCAATCTCAATGTGAATCAGTGGACTATCGACGTGACGCCGACGCTGGTCATCACGTGGCCGAATGTGATCGACGGCAGCGGCGCGATTTCGCAGTGGGCGAGCATCGATACCAATGCGAATACCGTGCCGACGACGACCACCGTCATCACGCAAGTGAGCAAGCTGCTCAATCAACCGGGCGCGTACTACGGGCACGTGCGCGTGGTCGATGCGGCGGGCAATGAGCAGGTGGCGCACATCGGGCCGTTCCTGATCAATCGGAGCACGACGCCGTCCTCGATCAATCCCGACGGCCTGATCGATACGACGGGTGAATATCCCAACGGCACGCGCCTCAACTTCGATCCGTTCGGGCTGGCTAAATCGATCGGCTTGTGGGGCACGTGGAATGCGAACAATCTGTACCTGGGCACACGCGGCGCGAACTGGTCGGCCTTCAATCAACTGGCGATCTATCTCGACACGCAGGCGGGCGGCCTGAATCAAACGATGCAGACGTTCAGCCAGACGCATAACTTGCCGTTCGCGGCGGACTATGCCTTCGTGCTGGGCGCGACGAACAAGTTGTATGCCGTCAATGGCAGCGCGTGGGTGGAAGTGCCCAATCCGATTAGCTTGGCCGCAACGAACGTGGATACCGAGATCGTGTTGAAGCGCAGCGAGATCAACGCGACGGGCGCGGTGCAACTGCTGGCCTTCACCGCCGATGCGCAGGGCGTGCAGAACGTGCTGCCCGCGCACGCGCGACCGACCACCGCATCGTTCTACACGAGCACGGTGAACTTCGCGGGCGCGCTGCAGTGGAACGCGCTGAGCAACGGCGTGCAGCCCGCGGCGGGGCAGTATCAGAGTTTGAATCCGGTGGTGCAGATCGACTCGGGTACGAATACGACGCTGTACACCAACACGACGACACTCATGACGATCACGGTGCAGAATCCCGACTTTGTGGCGTACAGCAATGTGCCACTGACGGTGACCGTCGGCCCGCAGCAAGGTCAACAACTGATGGGCCTGATCGGTGCGCCGAATGGAGCAAGCTGCCTCTCGTGCGTAGCGAATGCGAAGCAGTGGGTGCTGAATGTGAACGTGGCGGCCAACAGCGTGCAGACGATCACACTGACGCCGAAGATGTTAGTGCCTTCAGCGACAGGTCTCTACACTTTGCCGGTCACCGCGCAACTCGATCGCGCGGGTGTGCCCAATCAACCGCAAGCGCCTGCGACGGATAACTACTGGCTCGATTACGGCACGCCGCAGGCGACGCTGTTTTCGAACAAGCCCATCGTCTATCGCGCGCCGGGCACGGCGATCGATCTCGGCTTCGAGATCGATCCGAGCACGCTGCTGCGCTGCAGCGCCGAAGTGGAAGTGAATACCGGATCGGGTTGGCAGCCGCTCTGTCGCCTGGGTGAATGCTGGGGCTGGAACGGCGAAGTCACCGGCCAGCCGATCGACTGGCAAATCTTGATCAACGGCGGCAGCGGCACCACCTCGCCCGTGATCGCCAAGACCATCGTCGCGGACAGCGTCGCGCCCACGGCCAGCATTACGCCGAGCGTGGTCTTGCGCAACGGCGCGGCGATCATCACCGGCTTATCGAACGATGCCTTCCCGACGACGCAGCCCGCCAAGCGCGTGGAGATCAGCGTCAACGGCGGCACGTTCCTGCCCGCCGTGCAGAAGGGTGTGGGGTTGATCGGTGGCAAGCGAACGTTGAATGTGCCTGACACAACTCAGGCAACCTCGACCGCCAGCTGGTCCTACCCGGTGAAGCTGGGGCAGGCCGATGGCGAAACGATCACCGTGGTGGCGCGTGCCATCGACGAAGCGGGCAACATCGGGCCGAACAGCGCGCCGCTGGTGATGACGATCGACAACGTCGGGCCGCAGATCACCCTCGTCAACACGGGCGATGTGATCGATGGTACGGTGACGGATGGCTCGGGCGTCGTGAAGGTCGAAGTGAGCCTCGATGGTGGCCTGACGTTCCAACTCGCCACGCTGAACGCCGGGACATGGTCGTTCGATCGGGCCACGTGGAGCGGCGCGCAGGTCGGCTTCGTCATCGTCCGCGCCAGGGATATGTGGGACAATCTCTCTCAAGCCGAGGCGCTGCTGGACGGCGCGAACAACTATCGGGTGTATCTGCCGCTGATCGCGCGGTAACCTAACTCCGCGGAGAGCACGCGGAGCGCAAGCAGTCTCAACCCTCTCTCTCGAAATGCAAAAATCTGTTTCGGGAGAGAGGGCCGAGAATCAACAAGGGGATGGTTGAAATGCGAATCATGTTCATCAGTCTGTTGGGATTGTGGTTGACGGCTTGCAGCGCAGCGGTTACGCCCACTGCGTTGACACCTGTCGCCCCAGAAACACCACCGCCGACGATCGAGCCGCTGCGGGCGGGTGTGCTGGCAATTTATCGGCAGCAGGGGTGTTTTGTCGGCCTCGACGAAACGCTGATCGTGCACTTCGATGGCACACTGGACTTTGCCGCTGCGCGTGGCACAGCACAACAGGCACAGATCGCGATCGAAGAACTGGCCGAGTTACAAGACCTGCTGGCTCAGCCAGAGTTTGCCGAGCTGGAAGCGTTGTATCAGGCTGTGGGCGACGATCTATGTGTGTACACCATTACCGCGCGGCGCGCTGGACAGTCGTTCGCGATCACGACCATGGATGGCGCCGCAACGCCGGAGTTTCTGCAACAGGTGATCGATGCCGCGGCACGGCTGCGCCGTCGCATCAAAGCCTAGCGACCGAAAGGGAGAGACAATGACTGCCACCGATTACGAGTATCGCGGCCTGCTGGCCGAAGCGTGGGATGTGCTGCGCGGCGACACGTCGGATTGGTCCGATCGTTTCTTCTACCGCGACGTGATCAAGCAGAGCGGCCAGCCCGTCCTCGACGTGGGCTGCGGCACGGGCCGCCTGCTGCTGGACTACGCCGCGCAGGGCATTGATATCGACGGCGTGGACAATTCGCCGGAGATGCTGGCCTTGTGCCGCACGAAGGCCGCCGCGCAAGACTTGCCCGTGGCGATGTATGAACAATACGTAGAGACACTCGAACTGCCGCGTCACTACCGGACGATCTTGATCCCGTCGAGTTCACTGCAATTGATCATCGATCCGGCGGCAGTTGATCGAGCCTTGCAGCGTCTGGCTGCTCACCTGCTGCCCGGCGGAACGATCACGGCCTCGATCATGACGCTGTGGAAAGAAGGGGAGCCGCTGGAATCGGAGTGGGAGGCCTCGGCCGTCCGATCGGATGACGGTGTCACCTTCCGACGCGTGGCACGCACACGTTTCGATCCTGGTATCGATTGCGAACACACCGAGGATCTGTATCAGAAGATCGTGAATGAGCAAGTGGTGTCGGAAGAACAGCATCGCCGCTCACCGGCCACGCGATCGTACACGCAGGCGCAGGCGCGTGACCTATTCGAACGAGCCGGCTTCAGCGACGTGCGGCTGTATCACGAGTTTACCCATGAGCCGGTGCAGCCGGAGGATAGTCTGTTCACGGTGGTTGCGTGCTGGCCAGAATAGGGATTTTACTGGCGCAACGGTTGAGCACGATGATCAACGCGCAGATTGTGCAGACCACAGGCATTGACCCTGAACAGATCAGAGACTCCTTCGCGCGTGTGACGCAAGACATCTTTGATGCTCCGACAGCGTTTGCCGCCGCACAACGAATGCTCCACTTGTACCCGCACACGAGCGAGGGCCTGGTTCCGCTGCTTTTGCTTGGCGGTTAGCTCGCGCCCGCGCGGCTTTTTTCGGCTGGCGGACGTGGGCAACCGCTGGCTGATAAGCCTCAACGCCGGTGTCTTGAGACAGGGTGGTGTTAGGCAGATGGGCGATGATCTCCTGGCCGGCAATCTTCTTGTCAGGCGCCGTACCGGCAAGCGTAAGTTAGTCCCATACGTCAAGCTTACGCTATTTCGAAAAACGTCTATTGTAACTATCCCCATCTTGTTAAGTCGCAAGCAAATATTTTCTAGCAGGTTTCCGACTGGCGCGTGAACTTTTTGCCCTCGTTGTGCATACTTATCTTACAGAACCTGGCAAGTTTTCGCACCGAACTCACAGGCTGCGCCTGCTACCAACCTCCTCATCGGTCCGGCTACGTTGATGCCACGGAAAGCTTGCCAGGTCGGGGGGCTTGGCCGTAAGTAAAGAAATTCTTGAGAACGGAGACCTTGATCTCGATACACAATTGATGGAGGCCACCCACTTTGGCATGCGGCGGCTGCGCGAACGCAGCAAAGGCCGGGGCCGTTTACGTTTGTGGCAGTGTTGATCAAATCACTGGGCGCGTGGCGCTTTCACACCATTCACTGGTCGATGCCGGTCGACTGACGTAATGCACCAAAAAGTTTATCTCGCCGATGAATGAAAGGAGATGGCCATGAGACACACTATCTTTGTTCGAATTAGTTGGTTACTGCTGGCCCTGATCGTCATCGGCTGCACTGCACCGCCACCTCCTCAACCGGCAACGCCGCTCTCGATCAGCACCGTTCCACCCATTGGGCCAACGCCGACCGTGTTGGTATCACCGACGCCGACCATGTTGGCATCGCCAACACCGACAGTGTCGGTCTCGCTGATGACGGACGGTGTGGTGACGCCCGCTGCGCCGCCGGTGGATGCTTATCAATTGATCTCGCAAGACAGCCTCTTTGACTACATGACCGATCTCACGGCCATCCAGCCTTATTCGGGCTGGCGCAATTCAGCCACGGAAGGTGAGACAGAGGCGCTGGATTACGTGGCCGATCAGTTGAAGCAGTTCGAATACCTGAATAAACTCGGCCTGACGATCGAACGGCAAGACTTTCACGTCTTTCTCGCCACCGAGTTGTGGGAAACGCGGCTGGACGTGCAGATCGCCGGTCAAGAAGTTGAGATTCCGGCCGATGGACTGCGTGGTCATCGCGATATGATCAGCCGTACCCTGTATTTCGACTCGGATGGCACACTCAACGACTCGAACCGCGATCCGGTGGTGGTCAAGGGGCCGATCGTGGTGGTGCGCACCGTCGACGACATCTACGCCTTGGCGCCAGATGAGGTACAAGGCAAAGTCGTGTTCATCGACTATGCGGCGATCGATACTTCGCAAGTGGAGGAGCGCGCTTATGATCATGCCGCCGCCTTGCTCGCGCAGGAACCGGCGGGCCTTGTCGCGATCACGCACTTCTCCAATGCGCCGCGCGAGAGTCACGGCGCTTTTATCGGCGACGGGCAGCCGTTCGGTTGGCTCGATGTGGATCGCCTGCCGCCGATCTTGTACGTGCGCCTGGAAGATATGACGGCCGCCGGTATCAAGACGTGGGAGGATCTGGCGCAGATCCAGTCGGCACGGCTGACGTGGGATGCCGATGTCTTTTCACCGGGCAACTCGGGTAATTTGATCGCGCGCATTCCGGGTGTGGATTCAGCGCAGGCCGTGATCCTCGGCGGACACATCGACAGCCCCAACAGTCCCGGCGCAATGGACGACGGCAGCGGCTCGGTGGTGCTGCTGGAAGTGGCGCGTGTCCTCAACCAGGCGCATCTTCAGCCGCCGACGGATCTCTATCTGGTGTGGTTTGGCAGTGAGGAACTTATGCTCTATGGCTCGGCGCATTTTGCCGCCACCCATCAAGATCTGCTCGATCGCACCACGGCGATGCTGCAGGTCGATATGCTGAGCCGGCCACTGGATGGCATTAACCCTTATCTGAACCTGATCACGTGGTCGTATGGCCAGCATGGCGATGCTACTTTGCCGTGGCCCGACTATCTGACCCAGAAGAGTGCCAGATTCGGCGTGACAACACGTCCGATCGATAATTACGCGATGGAATCGGACAACTCGTCCCTGGCAGGCTTTGATGTTCCCAATGCGAATCTGATCTACATCGACGAGCCGGCCATGCTAAGCGTGGGCGGCGTCCACTATGCCAGCCATATTCACGATCCCTACGACACGGTTGAATTGGCGCGAGAATCTGGTGACACGTTGCAGCAAATGGCGCAAGTCGCGCTGGTAGCCGCGTTGGAAACCGGGCGGGATGATCCCGAGCTGCGCGTTGCACCCCGGCCCGATCGGCGGGCGCTGTTCATCGCCAGCCACACTGAACCGGTGCACGTCGGGCCGGTAGGCTTCATCGACATGGCCATGACGCTGGCCTGGGCGGGCTTTGACGTGGATCTGATCCCGTACGGGCAGCCGCTGACCCGATTGGATCTGGCCAACGCCGATCTGGTGGTGACGCTGCCGGTAATGGATTATCCTTCGCCGAACGGCGGTGATGTGACGTTGTATGACGAAGCGTGGAGCCCGGCAGAGATCGACGCGCTGGAAGACTATGTGGCGAACGGGGGATTCCTGGTGCTGACCAACAGTGCCCATCGCCTCAGGCTGTTCAATCGGGCCTTCGACGACAACGAAGACTGGAGCGATGTGAATGCGCTGGCGGCACGCTTCGGCGTGACCTTCTACGAACGGACAATTCGGACGGTGCGCGGCACACAGGTGCGTGTGAGCGGTGACCATCCGCTGACCCAGGCGGTAAAATATCTCGAGCTGGCCGCAGAGAATGGTGTGCCTTTCACAGCGACACTGGGGCTGACGCTGGCGCAAGCCCCCGGTGGCGTCACCGTCGCGGCCGTGATCGATCGAGGTCAGGGACAGGTGCTGGTGTTAGCCGATGTCGGGATGCTCGACACCGCCAATGGCGATCCGATCAATCTGCCGTTCTGGCGCAACCTGGCAGCTTATGCGCGCCAATAGCAGGGCGCAGACCAACAATGTCAAAGGTCGCTATTCAACATGAATGACACAGCAATAAAGAATGCGTCTGCGGCGCTGTCGCGTCTGTTGCCTGTCGATGCGCTGCGCGGCCTGATCATCGTCTGCATGGCGCTCGATCATGCCAATCATTTCGTTGCGCAGAAGCATCCAGCGGGTGAAATGTGGGGCGGCGCGTTTCCGGCGTACACCGATCCGCTCGCTTTTCTCACACGGTTGATCACCCACCTCAGTGCGCCGGGGTTCTTCTTCCTGATGGGTGTGGGCATGTTCCTGTTTGCCGCTGCACGCCGGAAACAAGGCTGGAGCGAGTGGGCGATCATGCGCTTCTTCTTGATTCGCGGCGGGATACTGATCGCCCTGAAGTTTCTGCTCATCAATCGCGCCTGGGAACTTTCGCCCGGCGGTTGGGGACTCGATATCTACATTGGCGTGTTGTTCGCGCTGGGCGGCACGCTGATCCTGGGCAGTTTCTTTCTGCGGCTGAAAACGGCCTATTTGTTGATCGTGACGGTGGTGCTATTTGTCGGCACCGAACTACTCGTGCCTGCGCGTTGGGGCGATATGCCGCTCACCAACCCGATCGATCTACTCAACCCATTGTTGATCACTCCCGGCAGCATGTCCGAGATCGGTTTATGGTCCAACTATCCGGTGCTGCCCTGGTTGGAGTTGGTGATCTTTGGTATTGCCTTTGGGCAGTGGTTGGCCGCCGATGCGTCGCAGACCTATCGGCGCGCGCTATGGCTGGGTAGCGTGTTCTTGTTAGCCTTTGTGGTGCTGCGTGTTTTCAATGGCTTTGGCAACATTCGACCGAGGATGGGCCACACCTGGATCGATTTCTTCAACGTTGTTAAATACCCGCCCAGCATGACGTTCACGCTGCTGACGATGGGCGTCAACCTGATCCTGTTAAGTGCTTTCGCACGAGCGGGCGAGAAGCTGCGATCGGTGCTCAACGCACTGACCGTCTTTGGTCGCGCACCGTTGTTCTTCTATACGCTTCATCTCTTCCTGTATGCGGGCCTCGGCTGGCTGTTTACGCCGCGCGGCACCAGCCTCCCAGCGATGTATCCGTTCTGGCTGCTGGGGTTATTGATTCTGTATCCGCTCTGCCTGTGGTTTGGCCGCTTGAAACAGCGCCAACCGGCCGAGTCGCTGTTGAGATTCTTTTGAGAGTGATTTGATAGGAGAAACTTCATGATCATTGCAGAACGTACAGGTGCGCTGCGATGACGCGCGATCATTGCGAACTTGCCAAGTGTGGATGAGATAATGGACGGAGGTTGAACATGGGCAAGTGTTTGATTTGTCTGGTGTGCGTCTCGCTAGTGCTCACAGCTTGTGGAACCCCACCAGTTGTAACGTCAACGTTTGTACCCGCAACGAATACGCCGCTTGCGCCAACGTCCACCCCATCACCGGTGGCTCCGACCATTACGCTTGCACCGCCGACGGCGTTCCCTACCCCGCGCACGGATTGCAAAGAGCGGTATCCGACGTCGCCAGCGGAAAAAGACTACTGGCCCACCGCTGAGTGGCGCGTCTCAAGCCTGGCCGAACACTGCCTGGACCCTGAAAAAATCGAACATGCCGCCTGGTATCTTGAGAAAGGCATCACGGCGCGAAGTCTACTCATCATTCGGCACGGTGAACTGGTGTATGAGAAGTACTTTCGATCGATTCAGAAACCTGACAGAACTGCAGATGTTCGTTCGATAACCAAGAGCGTACTCTCGGCGCTGGTGGGCATCGCCATGGATCAGGGTCAGCTCGACTCGCTCGATCACAAAGTCATCGAGTATTTCCCGGAGTATTTCTACCCTCAGACCGATCCACGCATGGCCGAGGTCACTCTGCGCCATTTGCTCACGATGTCGTCCGGGTTCAAATGGGCCGAGCACAGTCCGAGCCAAACCAAGTGGATGAATAGCCGCAATTGGGTGGAAGCCGCCATTAATCTTGAGTTTGTCGAGCAACCAGGCACAGGGTTCACGTATTGTACCGCCAACACGCAGCTGCTGTCAGCCATCCTGACCAAGGTAACGGGCGAAGCGCTGCGGGACTATGCTCAACGCAACCTATTCACGCCGCTGGGCATACCCGCCAACCGCTGGCATTGGGGCGTGGACGATCACGGTTACGCCATTGGCGGTTTTGGTATGAATCTTCGGCCGCGCGACCTGGCGCGCTTCGGATATCTCTACTTGAATCAGGGCTACTGGGATGGACAACAGATCATTTCGCCCGAGTGGATTCAGGAATCGACGAGAGCGCAGCTTCATTCGGGCTGGGGGCCGGATTATGGCTATCTGTGGTGGGTCCACCCCCGATCAGATCTGCACTCGTTTGAGGCCGCCGGCTCCGGCGGTCAAACCATTTACGTCGTACCAAGCCTCGATTTGGTCGTGGTTATAACGAGTGACGCTGATGTGGGCAACCCGGAGAATCCAGGCCCGATTATTTACGAGTGGATTACGAAGGCGGTCACCGATCGTTGATGCGCCTGAAGCACTTCGTGCCTCAAATCCCAATGCCCTGGAGGCGAGCATGTCGAACAATCCCGTCATCTATTGGGAACTGGCCTCACACGACGCGCCGAAGACGGTGGACTTCCTGAAGAAAGTCTTCGACTGGGACTTCGAGTACGACGCGCGTACGACCATCCACGAACTGCCCGTCGAGTTGACGCCGGTGCAGGGTGGCGGCGTCTTCACGCTGCGCCGCGCGAAGCTGCCCTTCCTGACGCTCTACATCAAAGTGGATGATCTCGATGCGAAAGTGAAGTTGATCGAAGACAACGGCGGCTTCATCATCGATCCGCCGCTCGATTTGCCCAATGGCTCGCGCATCTGTCTGTTCAACGAACCGTCGGGCGTGACGCTGGCGCTGATTCAGGCGGCAAAGAAGTGAGGGGTTGTGTCGCTATTCGCTGTCCCTGCCTCAGCCACACACCGCAGAGAATGAACCCAATCAGTAAAATCACCGCGCCGCTGAGGTAGGGATAGTTCAGGTTGAGATCGAAGGCGGCCCCCGCCCACAGCGGCCCGATCACACGTCCCAAACTCACGGCCGAGTTGCTGAGGCCCATCGCCGCGCCTTGACCCAGCGCGGCGCGTTGCGAGGTGAGCGAGTGAATCGACGGCCGGAGGAATGTGGTGGTCAGCACAAAGAAGCCTGTCGTGATCAACACCGCCGCATAACTTTGCGCTAACAGCAGTAGCCCAAATCCGATCGACCCTCCCAGCAGCGAGACCAGGATCACATTCGGCTCGCCCCACCACTTTGTCGCCATGCCGGTCAGCAGCCCGCGTCCGATCAACGCGATGAAACCGCCCACGGTCAAGATCGCGCCCACTTGCTCCGGCCCGTAACCGTGCCTGTCCAACATGAACAATCCGTAGATCGATTCGAAGTTTGCTGTGCCAAAGGTGGCGAAGAACGCCATGAATAGCAGAAAACGGATCGGGCTGCCTTTGCTCAACGCCTGACGCAAGCCACGCCAGTTGCCCAGACTGATCTTGCTAGTGACCTGTGTGCGCGCCTCACGCGACAATGTTTCGGGTACCAACAACGCAATCAAGAACACCGACACCAGCGATAGCGCTGCGCCGACGAAGAATGGCGTCGAGAGCGAATCGCCGGCCAGCCAGCCGCCGATCCCCGGCCCCAGGATGACACCCAGCCCGGCGGCTGCCCCCAACGCACCCATGCCGCCGCCGCGTTCTTCTTTCGTTGTGCTGTCGCCGATATAGGCCATGGCCGTGGACAATGTGGCCGACGACAAAACGCCCGAGAGTGCCCTAGCCGCGAGCAGCATCCACAACTCGGTGGCGAGACCGAAGAAGAGCAGCGAGAGACCATAACCCACCACGCCGATCATCAAGATCGGCTTACGGCCTGTCCGATCGGACACACTGCCCACACCGGTCCAAAGATCAACTCCGTTAACGCCGCCGTGGCGACGAGCAAGCCCAGCGCGCTGCCGCCTGCGCCGAGTTTATCAATGTAGAACGGGAAGATCGGAATGACCATCCCGAAGCCCAGCATCACGACGATAAGGGAAAAAGACAGAATGAGTAAGTTGCGGTTCTTCGCAAACATGGACCACGGCTCCTACTACTTCTATTTCTCGAGCAAGAACTCCAACGCTCAGTCCCTTATTTCGGCCATTGCTTTGACCCTGACATTGTCTTCAGCTCTAACTACCACACTGCTGGCAACAGGCGATAGCGCACTTGTTGAGCATAATTCTTGTAACCGCCAAGTCCGTTCTGGAGTGCCTTATCTTCACGCGATATGCGAATGACAATGGCACACACGGTAAGTAGTGCGGGGATGAACGCCCACGCGGAGTTTAGTATCAGTGGCGTCGCCAAATCAAATAGGATTGCGCCGAGATAGCCAGGGTGGCGTACATGTTGGTAAGGTCCGCTGGCGCAAACTGCATGACCCTTCTCCTGTGCGATTCGTAGGACACCATAGAAGAACTTGTTTGACGCCATCGCCCAAGCCGTTAGCATAGATCCCAATACTGCCAGCACAATTCCAGCAATTTGGAGTGCAAAGGAGATCTGCGGCAACCACCCAAAACGCACATTCAATCCAGCCACGATGCACATGCTGAGTGGCCCGAACAAGGCCATAACCCCGGCGAGTATTCTATCCAAATCCCTTTTACCTTTGCTTTCAGCGCGTTCTCCCATTAACCCTGGATTTCTCATCATCAGAATTAGTGCGATGCTGAGCTGACTGGCTGCAACAATAGCCATGAATACCCATCCTGTCGTCCAATCGGTGCGACCTGCTGAGAAGAATAAACTTGCGGCAAATAACAAAACGAAAATGCCGATTTGCAGAAAGTATCTCGGGATTGCTCGATTGGTATTAGACACTTGATTTCTCCTTGTGAGCGTAACGCTTGTTCGGTTTGACCTTGACAGCAAGCCGCCCAGCTACAAAGTGACCGTCCCCGCACTTCCATCGACTGTGATCAGCTGCCCACTCTGAATCCGCTTGGTTGCCACGCCCGTGCCCATCACCGCCGGGATGCCGTACTCGCGTGCGACGATGGAGCCGTGGCTGAGCGGCCCGCCGATGTCGGTAACCACCGCTGAGGCCCTGGCAAAGAGCGGCGTCCACGCCGGTGTGGTCGTACCGGCCACCAATACATCACCCGGCCGCATCTGATCGAAGTCCTCCGGTCCACGCAGCACACGCGCCGGCGCAGTAACTTTGCCGACGCTGGTCGCCACACCCTTGAGCATATTCTCCATCTGGGACTCGCTGGACGCGGCGATGAAGGTATCGGTCTTGATCCCCATGACCCGCTTCTTCAGCGGTATCATCGGCGGCGGAGTGGCTTGCCCGGCTCTGTTCAAGAACGTCTTACGTTCTGCCACCCGATCGGATAAGTTCTCAGGCGTGGCACTGCTTTGCAACTTTGTGACACGTGCGTCGATTTCATCTTTCTCCAGAAAGAAGATGTCGTCTGGTTGTCGCATGACACCTGCCTCGACAAGGTGTCGGCCCAACTCGCGCAGCAGCGCGCGCAGCCGGGGATACCCCAGACCGATCTGGGCCAACGCGTCCTCGCGCACTTCTGCCATGGACTGCCCCCAGTTGAGCGCCTTGTGAAATGCCCAGCGCTTCAGGCCGCGCAAACGCGTCAGCATCGTGTCGGTAATCTGCACGCGCTTCGCTTCATTGACTTGTTGACGCTCGTGTGGATTCACACCTTCACCACGTAAATACATCTTGATGTTCTCCAGCATGGGCGAAGGATCGTCCAGTGGCAGCGGTTCGGCAAAGTCTAACTGGAAGACGATATACCCGAATTGCTTCAGGTGCTGCGCGAAGCGCGCTTGCAGTTCTCTCCAGTCTTCCGCATTGACCTTGGCCGGAGGTTGTGCGTTCGCCAATTGCTCGACGAGTTGTTTGGCAGGCGTTGCCAACAGATGTGTGGCCAGGGTCTCATGCTCGCGGCACCACAGTGCCATGTCATACAGCGACTTCTCCGCTCGCACCGGGATGTTGTTCCACCCCATCAACAAAACTGTCGCAGGCGGGTCGCCGTCCCGTTTTGCCAGTTTCTCATACACCTTTGTTAGCAACATCTCTCCACCGGCTGAAGCGCCCATTGTGACAAACGTCAGCCCGCCGACGTAATACATGGCGGCGTCCACTATTTCCTGTATGTCTCGCCAGAGTTCACCCACGGACAGCAAGCTGAGTGCTTTGTCCGACTTCCTGGACACAAGCGCCTGATATTCTGGAAGCAGCTCGTCGCGCCATAAGGAAACCGCGCTTCGCAACAAGCGTGGATAGGAAGGCAGCATACCAACGGTAATCCACCACCAGGCTCGAGCCGGTATCCTCGTGTTCATGTATGCATAGTTGTTAATGACGGCGTAATAGTCATCTGCTAACACCGGCTCAGAACGTGTCAGGCGTCTGCCCACGGGATACACTTGTTTTCTCAGTGACGAGATGCCGAGCGTCACAAACAGCGGACTAAGCGGATCGGGCATCAAGTCTGCCACACCGCTGCGCATATAGACGCCCTTGGGATTGGGCAGCTTCCACTCGAGGGGCATTTCGGGTAACGCCGTGATCGGCCGCGCCTGAAGGATGGCAAACCGACCCGGGGGTGAGGTCAGCGCCCACTCGATGTCCATCGGCATCCCATACAACTGCTCGATCTGCACGCCGAGTCGCACCAGTTCGATGGCTTGTTGATCGTTCAGCGCTGCGACTCGCCGTCGATCATCGGGCACGGCCTGCCCGATCGTGCCGCGCGCCGATCGGACAATCATCACTTGCTTGTCGGCGGTCTGGCGTTCGATCACCTTGCCGCTGGCCTTCTCCACCACGATCGAGTCCGGCGTGACCTGCCCACCCACGATCGCTTCACCCAGTCCCCAGGCCGCATTGATCACAGCCTGATCGCGCCGACCATTGATCGGGTTTGCTGTGAACAACACACCCGCTGCTTCAGCATTCACTAACAGCTGTACGACCACGGCCAGGCTTACCCCATGCTGATCGATGTGATGCTGCATCCGATAGCCGATCGCGCGTGCCGTCCACAACGACGCCCAGCATCGCTTCACAGATTCCTGTACCGTCGTGACGCCGCGCACATTGAGGAAGGTGTCCTGTTGTCCGGCAAAAGATAGATCGGGCAAGTCCTCGGCCGTGGCCGACGAACGCACAGCCACCGCCGTCTCTTCTCCCAGCTGCCTGTAGCTGCGCTCGATCGCATCGGCCACTTCCGCGGGCAGCTGCGCCTGCAAGAAGCGCAAGCGAATGGCCTTTGACGCGGCTTCCAGACTGGCGGGTTGTGCAACATCTGTGTCACGTAACGCTTCTTCAATGGCGGGCTGTAGATCGTTGTCCTGCACAAAGCGCCGGTAGGCCGCTGTGGTGATGTGAAACCCATCGGGTACAGGTAGGCCCGCATTTGCCAGCCGCGCCAGCGAAGCGCCTTTGCCACCGACTTCTTCCAGCGTGGCCTCAGGATGATTGAGTCGCAGTATAGTGTGATTGCTAATTAGTGGAGGCATGATAGATTCTCTTTTTCTTGGGCTTTTATTCCAGACATACGATCTCCCCGGTCTCTCCATTGACGCGTAAGCGCTGACCAGTGCGCAGGCGAGTGGTCGCCTCACTGACACCAGCGACCGCTGGGATGCCGTACTCACGAGCGACGATTGCCCCATGTGAAATCGGGCCGCCCGTTTCCATGATCACTGCGCCTGCATTAAGGAACAGTGGGGTCCAGCTGGGATCGGTGCTGTGCGTGACGAGGATCTCGCCGCGTTCCAGTTGAGCGCCCAGGGGCGCATGCACGATGTGCGCCATGCCCGTGTACACGCCCGGCGAGACGGGAGCGCCGACCAGCGTGTTGTGATCTCCCACTGCAGGCGCACTGTAGAAGCATTCCCCGGTACTGGTCATGATTCTTGGCACAGCGGTACGCCCCACCTCTCGCCGATAAGCGGCGCGCGCCTCTGCTGCGCGGGGACGCAGATCGCCGCTCGCTTGGATATTGGCCCAGGTCAGGTAAAACACATCTTCCGCTTTATCCAACTGGCCCTGCGTGACCAGGTCCTGCCCCACTTCGAGCAGCACGTGTCGGAGCAGCGCGAAGCAGCGGATCAGGTCGAACTTTGGCTGCTCCCGCATCCCGCCCGCCTCGCGCAGGCAGCGCAACAGGTGGCCGATAATCCAGGCGGGGAGCCTACCCTTGCACCGTCTCACTTCGGCCACAACGCGCGGAATGGAGGCTTCGGCTTCTGCTTGGGCGGCGCGGAATTGTTCCAGCTTAGATTCCAGATTGCCCTGGGCCAGGTAGGTTGCCAACATCTCCACCACATAGGTCGGGTCTTCGGACCAGCGTGGCAGACCGGTATC
>JAUQXC010000960.1 GCA_030834825.1 Thermoflexales bacterium | reverse complement strand
GCTGGGGATTCTGCCCCTGGGAACCGGCAATGGCCTGGCGCGCGCGCTCAATATTCCTTTGGAACTCGACCAGGCGCTGGATTTGTTGATCGCTAATCCGAAGCAGCTGCCAGTCGATGCGCTACAAGTGGAGCAGCGCCATTTCTTTTTGAATGTCAGCGTCGGCATTAGTCCGCAATTGATGCAGGAAACAAAATCGGTGCAAAAACGACGTTTCGGGCTGCTGGCTTATCTTTGGACGCTGCTAAAACGCTCGAGCATCTTTCAATTACACCATTACCAGCTGACCGTCGACGGACGGCTTCAACGAGTTCGCGCGGCTGAAGTGCTGATTTCCAACATCAGCTTGTTAGATAAACCCGCGCGTGTCTTTGGCCCGATCGAAACGATTTGCGATCAGCAAATGGATGCCTATCTGGTCGCGGCACGCAACTTCAAAGAGTACGCGCGCCTTGTTTGGAACTTATTCCGCCATCCAGGCAAGTCGGCACCCCGGTTATACCACCTCGTCGCCAAGGAAAGCATTCGCATTGAGGCCAATACACACCCTCAATTAGTGCAAGGCGATGGGGAAGTGATCGGTCGAACTCCAGTAGAGATTAGACTGGTCCCCCAGGCCGTTAGCGTGCTGATACCCGCCTCTGATCCAGCTCAGAGATCTTCGTGATTTCCACTCCAGGTCAACCGGTGAAGAAAGTGTCATATGGATCGAAATTCCGAAGCGCGTATTCAGCATAAGTTGGCGGCTAAGCCCGAGGTGCAGCACCAGTTACGCCGCTTGACCATTCGCCGTGTCTTGATAGCCTGGGGCCTGATCGTGGCGTCAACATTATTCCTGCTGTGGCTGCCACCCGCTTCACGCCGGTCACTCCTCGCTAGTTTGTTTGCCAATCGCTTGTTGATTATGCTGCTGCTGGTTTTTGGCCTAACCGTGATCTCGCTACTGTGGTCGGTGGGGCAACGTCTGGATGTCTGGGTTTTTACAACGCTCAACCTGCGGGGCTATCATGCCATCTGGCTGGATCGCACCATGTGGCTGGCGACACAACTGGGGAGTGCGGTTTTTGCCGCGCTGTTGGCCGGCGTGGCTTATGCGCTGGGCTATCGACGTTTCGCGGTTGATATGGTGTTAGGATCACTGACTTTGTGGCTTTTGGTTACGCTCTTAAAGGTCTTCACCGATCGGGCGCGCCCTTTCAACCTTTTGCGTGAAACCCGCGTCGTTGGTTGGCGGGTGCCCAGTCTCTCCTTTCCCAGCGGACATAGCGCGCAGACTTTTTTTGTAATAACGGCCGCCATTGGTCACTTCCAGCTGCCGCTAGGCGCCGCCCTGGGCCTGTATGCCAGCGGGGTGCTTGTCGCCTTTACGCGAATTTATCTAGGCGTGCATTATCCCAGGGACGTCCTCGCGGGAGCCGTCTTAGGACTCATCTGGGGCATTTGGGGGCCATTGGTGATGCCGTACTTATGAGGCCCTTACCTCTACTTTGAGCCACTAACGGTAGCGAATGCCTGAAACGATCCAGCCAAGCCAATCACCCTTTTATGCTGGTTGAATCTCAGCCAGGCGAGATCGGCGAACAGTTTTCCGGCAGCATAGCGCAGAGCGGGGGTCAGCGGATCCCCAGGAATTTGCGTTTGGGCGGTTTCTGCCCCAGGGTCGGCAGCTGTTCCACAATCTCGTCGAAGCTGGAAAGCATTTGGCGGCGCAGGTCGCGCATGGACTTGCTGGACGCGGCCTCACCCACTTTGTCACGCGCCGCGCTTATGCCTCGCCCCATAGCATGATAAAGCTCACTGCGCGCCACTTGTTTGCGCAGCGTCTGGCCGGAAGGATGCCTGGTGAGCCAGATCATCAGCGTGGCCGCCACAGCGGCCAGCGCCAGACCCAACAACGCGCCGCCACGCCCCGATCGTCTTGCGACCACAACACTGCTCGGAGTCGAGACAGCCTGCAGCGATTCCGTGATCACATCTTTTCGATCTTCATGGCGGGACACATCGCCGAGTGAGACCATGCCCACCAATTGTCCAGCCTGAACGATCGGCACGCGGCGAATCTGATGCTCGGCCATGATCTTCGCCACCTGTTCCAGACTCCATGTGGCCTCACCCGTGATCACTTTGCCATTCACAAACTTGCGAAGGGAAATCTGCCGGGGGTCCTCTGTGCCGGTCAAAGCTTGCAGAGCAAGATCACGATCCGTCACAATTCCGCGCAACTTGCCCTCTTCCACGATGAGCACACTACCAATATCACGATCCCGCATGATAGCGGCC
>JAUQXC010000959.1 GCA_030834825.1 Thermoflexales bacterium | reverse complement strand
GGGTGGGTGAGGCTCTTCAAACCGATTATAATACCGACCATCCCTTTGGACCTAAGCGACCCGCCATGCACCGCATGATCACCTTTGATGAAGACCGCATCCGTTTCACCCACCGCGTCGTCGGCATAGCACTCGATCGCGATCGGGTGCTACTGCATCGCACCGACCATATGAATTTCTGGGCGCTGCCCGGCGGTCGGGCCGAGCTGCTGGAACCCTCGCCGGAAACGCTGGTCCGCGAGATGCGCGAAGAGATGGGGGTAGACGTGAAAGTCGATCGCTTGTTGTGGCTGGCCGAGAACTTCTTTGAATACGGGCCGCGATCGCATCACGAGATCGGCTTCTACTTCCTGATGCATCTGCCGCCCGACTCACCGCTGCGCGATCAGGCCACGTTTCTGGGACACGAAGGCGACATGCCGGTGTACTTCGAGTGGCATCCACTCGCTACGTTGGAAAACGTCGTGCTCTATCCCACCTTTTTGCGTACCGGCTTGAAGTCCATCCCAACCACCATCGTCCACATTATTCACACCGATAGCCAAGAAGAAGGTGTCCAGCCGTGAGCACTACTCCCTGGCGAGTCTGCATCGATGTCTCTGCCGCGGTCCATCGCCGCGCCGGACTGGGCCGTTACGCACAGGAACTGGTGAAGGGCCTGGTGGATCTTTCGCCCCCCGACCGCGCGCCGGGAAAAGCGCCCGGCATCTTCGAGGACGCGGTGAGCGAGCAAGAAGCCTTGCCCCCGCAATTGACCGTATTCTATCATCAGCGCGGCAAGGCGCAGCTCGATCCGCCAATCGATCGCCTGCCGCGCCTGACGACCTCGCTCTCGGTGCGACCGTGGCGGCTGACTACGGCGCTGGCTTATTTTACCAACGTCGGCATGGATCGGATGTTCGGCGATATCGATCTCTTCCATGCGACTGAACATCTGCTGCCGCGCCTGAAGAAAACCCGATCGGTCTTCACGCTGCACGATCTCATCTTCCAATTCGATCCGGATTCGCACAAACCGTTGAACATCGCCTTCCTCAAAACGCTGATACCGCGTTTCCTCAGAGCCGCCGCTGCCATCATCGCCGTGTCTGAATGCAGCAAGCGCGACGCGGTGAACCTGTACGGCATTCCTGCCGATAAGATTCACGTCATCTACGAAGGCGTCGATCCCAGGTTCAAACCGATCACGGATCCCATCCGCTTGGCACATGTCCGCGCGAAATACCGCCTGCCTCAGCGTTTCATCCTGCACGTCGGCACCATCGAGCCGCGCAAAAATCTGCCGCTGCTGTTCGAAGTCGCCGCGCAGACCCAGGAACACATCGTCGTCGCGGGCAAGCTCGGCTGGCTCACGGAACCGATTTTGGCGAAGGTGAAAGAACTCGGCGTCGAGGATCGCGTGACCTTCACCGGTTTCATCCTGGATGATGACCTGCCCGCGTTGATCTCAGCCGCCACGGTGCTGGCCATGCCGTCAAAGTACGAGGGCTTCGGCCTGCCCATTTTGGAAGCGCTGGCCTGCGGCACGCCCGTCGTCGCCTCCAACGCGGCGAGTTTGCCCGAAGTGGGTGGCAACGCGGTGTTGTATGCCTGGCACGATGATGTGTGTTCGTGGATCAATCTGCTTACGCTGGCGCTGAACGACACCGAATTACGCGGCTGGCTGCGCGAGCGGGGATTGCGGCAAGCGGCGAAGTTTCGTTGGGAGACAATGGCGCGAGAGACACTGGAAGTGTATCAACAGTTTCGCCAGCCATCGTTGTAAGTGTTGAATCAATCCACATTGAAGTCCAGAGGCGTAGTCTTATGCGCGATAATCTGCCGTATGCCGTTGTGCGCAAGAAGTCAATCCTTTATCGGTGTATCGAGGTTTTCGCTTTCGACAAATCCTTCCGGATTGAGTATAAAGGGCTATCCGATACTATCTTTGTTAATGGTCGATACGCAATTTCAGATGATAGTCTTCATTGGTTTGTTCCCCGCTTTGAGTTTTCACTCGAAGGACAACATTCCGTCGTCATCGAAGTTCATATTTGGCTCTGGTTCGCCTTTAAATCCTTCATATTGACCATCGACGATCAAATAATCTACTCAGAGCAAAGCGCTTTAAGCGGTAATCCCTTACTCAATTTATTAGGAAAACTTGTGGGAACAATTGCCGAGAAGGCGACTCTGGTTGGGGGGTTCCTCTTCATTGGGTTTTGGTTTTTATTTGTCAGTGCCTTCGTGCCAGGCATAGTATTTGCTGTGCTGAGCTATCTTGGCGATCTAGCGACCTCATCATTCAATCTAGGGTCAGAATTCCAAAACTACAGTCACCTGATAGCCGGAGGGCTTGGGCTACTTTGTTGGATATACACTCTCGTGCAAATATTCTGGAGACCTGTCTCCAAGGATTCTTTAGTTCGACGAATTTATCTCGCTGAGGCCCAAGCAGAACGTCAAAGTTATGGCATTCAAGACCCAGACAATGAATGGTATAAATTTTGGTCAAAAGTGCAGGAAGGTGATGAAGTCTGGCTATGGAGTACACCCGCCTGGACGTGGAAAATGCTGACGGGGCGAGAAGGATACGTGATTGTCCGCAAGGGAAAACCAACTCGGCACATGATTGTCACTGGTATGAACTAAAGACATATCGCCGAGTCACCGAAAGCCGCCGGGCTTACAGTTACAGTTGGCACACTCATGAAACACATCTGCGTCTTTTGCGGCTCCAATCTGGGAGCACAATCGGAATACGTTGCAGCCGCGCGGCATTTAGGACAGGTCTTGGCCGCCCGCCAGATCACATTGGTTTATGGCGGAGCGTGCGCCGGCACGATGGGCGAAATTGCCGATAGTGTGTTAGCCGCAGGCGGACACGTCATCGGCGTCATCCCGCAAGCGCTGGTCGAGAAAGTGGCGCACAGGGGCTTGTCCGATCTGCGCGTCGTCGCTTCGATGCACGAACGCAAAGCGCTGATGGCCGAGCTGGCCGACGGCTTTATCGCCCTGCCCGGCGGACTGGGCACCTTCGAAGAGTTCTTTGAGGTGCTGACTTGGGCGCAGTTGGGCCTGCACCACAAGCCGTGCGGCCTGTTAAACGTGTGTGGCTACTATCAACCGCTGATCGATTTTCTGGATCATGCAGTGGCGCAGCGCTTCCTCAAAGCCGAGCATCGCGCCATGGCACTGCTCGACGACGATCCAGAGCGTCTGCTCGATCAATTCACGCTATATCGCCCGCCCCCCGTGAGTAAGTGGGTGGAGTGAGTCCTTTGGCACACATTCCTCGCTAGCCACGCGCCTTACAAACAGGCGACTAATTTTCCCGCGCTTAGAACGCCAGCCTAAAATTTCCTTACACGCTGCCCCAGATCGAACTCCTGTCTGAATTCAAACGTATAATCAATAGTAGGTCACAGCCAGACCTCAAAATCTCAGCCAGGAGGAAGATCATGTCACTGCTCAAGAGAATCGGCGTCGTGTCAATCCCCGTCACTGATTACGCGAAAGGCAAGGCGTTCTACCATGAGACGCTGGGGTTGCCGATCGCATTTGACGGCGGCGAGGAAATGGGCTGGTGCGAGTTTGGTGCACAGGGTCAGACCACCCTCTCCATCAATGTGTGGCGCGACGGGACACCCCCACGTGGCGGCGCGCTACCCGTGTTCGACGTGGACGATTGTCAACAAGCCGTCAAGGAATTGCGCAAGCGCGGCGTCAAGATCGAAGATCCCGTGACCGTCCCTGATATGGTCATCTACGCCACGGCCTATGATCACGAGGGCAACAAGTTCCAGATGGCGCAGACGTTAGCCGCATTCAATTCCTAGTCCCACCCCGCCCGCACCGCCGGCGAGCGCCGCACTGCCTTCAAATTTTCTTGCAGCGCGGCGCATTTGTTTCTTCGTTGAACCTTTTGGGTGGGTAGGGTGT
>JAUQXC010000958.1 GCA_030834825.1 Thermoflexales bacterium | reverse complement strand
CCAACTACTTCAAGGCTTTCTACGCGCGGCGCACCTGCCGCATCATGCCAGTCTATTACGTATGGCTCGGACTATTTGTCCTGTTCTACAATCTCCCGGCAATCTGGGCCTCGAATCCCGCTCTCGTGCCCTTGTTTGCTCAACCTCAACCAATCTGGACTTACGCCACTTACACTCAGAACATCGCGATGGCTCAGAGCGATCTATACGGGGCCGTATGGTTAAGCATTACCTGGTCGTTGGCAATCGAGGAACAGTTCTACCTTGTCTTGCCACTGCTGGTCCGCTTGACAGCAGCACGTTGGTTGCCCGCCATCTTGTTGGCAATCATTGCCGGTACTCCAGTAACGCGAGCCGCGCTCCTGACCGCTTACCCGCAGGCCGAACTGCCAACTTACGTGTTGACCATCTGCCGTACTGACGCGCTATTATTGGGGGTCTTGGCAGCCTACGTCATGCGTCATGCGGGTTGGCGACAGCGCATCGCACAGCATCGCCCCGTGCTGTATGTTGCGGCATTACTGCTCTGGTTCAGCTTGGCCCTGATGGCCGTCACCCCCGCCTCACAAACGACTGGTATTATTTGGGGATATTCAGGCTTTGCTCTGATGTATGTCTGCCTGTTGCTGATCGCCCTTACCGAACGCCGCGGCCCCGTTTCGGCAGTGGTGCGAATACGTCCGCTGCGCGCCCTGGGGATCATGGCTTACGGTGTTTACCTTTTCCATCAACCCATCAATGGCCTATGGCACGCGCTGAGTTTACAACAGACGCCGATTCTCAAAACACCGGCTGATGCACTTGTCACGCTGGCCGCCCTGCTGACCACACTCACCATCGCCTATCTTTCATGGAACTACTTTGAGCAGCGTTTTGTGAACATCGGGCGAAAGGTCTCGTATCATTGAGGCAACGAACGAATTCTTATGCATCAAAACAACTGGTTGATCTACGGCGCGAATGGCTACACCGGAGAACTCATCTCTCGCGAAGCAGTACAGCGCGGCTGGCGACCTGTCTTAGCCGGGCGTAACCGCCAAGCCATTGAAACTCTGGCCGCTGCACTGGGCCTGGAATATCGTATCTTTGGCCTTGACGATCTAAAAGCCATCGAGGGCGGATTGAAGGACTGCGCAGTTGTGCTGCATTGTGCCGGTCCGTTTTCACACACCGCCAAGCCAATGATCGAGGCTTGCCTCCTGACACACACGCATTATCTCGACATTACAGGCGAGATCGCCGTGTTCGAAGCCGCCGCAACCTATGATGCCGTTGCAAAATTGGCCGGCATCATGTTGCTCCCCGGGGTTGGCTTCGATGTCGTGCCGACCGATTGTCTGGCGGCTCAGCTCAAGGGACAACTGCCCTCCGCCACTCATTTAGCACTGGCCTTTCGCGGCTTAGGTCGCACCTCACGCGGCACGACGGTCACGGCGCTGGAAAGCATGTCCACCGGCGGGATGATTCGACGCGACGGCAAATTACTGCCCGTACCGACTGCCTGGAAAACCCGCCGGATCGATTTTGGAAACGGGCAAGGGCCACTCACAACCATCACCGTTCCATGGGGAGACGTGTCCACCGCTTACTACACCACCGGCATTCCCAACATCGAAGTCTATGTCGCGTTCAAGCCCTGGTTCAGGCGGCTAGTTCAGAGCAGCCGCTACTTCAACTGGCTGCTGGGTTCAAAGCCCGTACAAACTTTTCTCAAAGCGCAGATCAATGCAATGCCACTCGGCTCCACTCCTAAGCAACGAGCCCGCAGTACCAGTTACGTGTGGGGCGAGGTCCGTGACGAGGCCGGGCACGTCGTCACGGCGCGTCTCCAGACGCCCGACGGTTACACCCTGACCGTGCTCACCGCGCTGGCCGTCGTCGAACAAGCGTTGGGCGGTCGCACCCCGATCGGGTTTCAGACGCCCGCCCGGGCTTACGGCCCGGAGTTCATCTTCACCATCGAGGGCGTCACCCGGCCTCCGGAAGGCTCAACTTAGCCGTTCTCCACCCCGGAATCCACCTTACGATGGAGCACAACTGCGCCAAGCCGTGCCATACTTGCGCTGTCAAAATAATTCTGTCCCATTGCGGGCTTCCGCAAATTGATTTATACTCTTGCCCAATTTAGCCAAGGGAGAGGCTGAAGAAATCATACCTGTAAGGAGTTTTGCCATGCCTCTCGAAAAGAATACCATCTTCCGCATGCCATGGTCAAAGAACGACAACCCCATCGGCTGGCTGGAAGTGACGGATATCTGCAACCTTCAGTGCCTGGGCTGCTACCGTCAAAAGATTTCAGGCCACAAGACCTTGGACGAGATCAAGCACGAGATTCTCTTCCTCAAGAAGTGGCGCAATGTCGATAACATCTCCATCGCCGGCGGCGAGCCGCTGATGCACCCGGAAATCATGGACGTGGTGGCGTTCATCAAGCAGCAGGGCATCAAGCCCATTATGCTGACGAACGGTGTGAAGCTGGAGCGGCAGACCGTGATGGAGTTAAAGAAGGCCGGCCTGGCGGGCTTTACCATCCACATCGACAGCAACCAGGGCCGTCCTCAGTGGCGCGAGAAGAACGAGCTGGAAACCAACGATCTGCGCCAGCACTACGCCGATATGATCTACGACATCGGCGGGCTGTATGTGATTTTCAACAGCACCGTTTATCCCTCAACCGTGCAGTATATCCCTGAGATGGTGAAGTGGGCGCAGAAAAATATCGATCGCGTGCACGGCCTGGTCTTCATCTGCTTCCGCACGGCCCCGCTGGACGAAGAGATTACGTATCAGACCGGCGAGGAGATCGTCGATGCGCGGCACTTGAGCTACGCCAGCGAGGTCGCGCCCGATCGCAACATCACCTCGTACGAGGTCTACGATTTGATCAAAGAGCACGTGCCGGAATACGAAGCCTCCGGTTATCTGGGCGGCACCTGGAAGATCGACTCGATTAAGTGGCTGGCCGGCGCACAGATCGGATCGAAGAAGCGCGTCTTCGGCTCGATCGGCCCCCGGACGATGGAACTGGCCCAGAACGGCCACCACTGGTTCACCGGGCGCTATCTGGCCTACCTGGGCGAATCCAAGGTCGGGCGCAAGATTTTCCTGACATCCTTCTTCGACAAGTACGTACGCGCCGCGCACAAAGCTTACTGGAAGGACCTGCTGCGTCACCCGCTGCATGTCTTCGATCCGGTGTTCGTGCAGAGCATCGGTATCATTCAGGCGCCGGACATCATGGCCGACGGCACCGCCGATATGTGCGATAGCTGCCCGGATATGACCTACTGGAACGGCGAGCTCGTGAACTCGTGCCGCATGGACGAGTATCGCCTGTTCGGCGGATTTGTCACCGTGATCAATCGCGCCGAGAAGGAAAAAGCGGAAGTCGAGGCCTAGCCAGAAATCAGAAATTGGATCGCGCACTCACTGGCACAAAGCACGATAACGAAGAAGTTCCGAGCTGCTCAGTGCGGATAAAACCAGGGCCGGGTTTCTCGCGAGAAACCCGGCCCTGGTTATTTAGCGCCAATCAGCAGCGACGGGAGTAACCTGCGGAGACGAATCGCTATGAAAGCTTGCAAAACGTGTGAATTGATCGCCAACCGCGATACAGGAACCGCGCCGCTCTGGGACTGTATCCAGCGAACCTCATTTTGGGATGTGGTCCATAGCTACGACACCGCCTTGCCTGGCTGGTTGGTCTTAGTGGTCCGACGCCATATCACCGCTGTCGCTGAGCTAACCGAGGCCGAAGCAATGGAATTGGGGCTGCTCATCCGCCGCACCTCAGTTGCCTTGCAAGAGATCACGGGCTGCGTCAAAACGTACGTGATCCAATTCGCCGAGAAAGCGGAGCATCCGCATGTGCATTTTCATATCATCCCGCGCATGGCCGACCAGCCGGAGAATCGGCACAGCACTCAAATCTTCGGGTATTTGGGGGTTCCCGCAGAAGAACGGGTAAGTCAAGAAGCGATGAACGCCATAGCGGCGAAAGTGCGAGAGAGATTGCTGGCATACGCGAGCGCATAAAGCGTGCGTCTAGAGCAGGTTCCAGGTTGATTTATGGCGCCACCCGCTCTCGACGGACACTCGCCCAGCCGTACCCCAGCCTACGGCTGGGCGGCGCACTAGGTGAGCGCGCCTCCGCCGCAGTGCGGCGGGCAAGGCGTGCACCCACTCCCACTGCCCATGTCCCTGGCTCCAGTGGAGCCAAGGTGGGCCGCTGGCGCGCTACGTTGCGGGGACTTCGGGCGTGCAGTCCCACAGGGAGGCTACGCAATGCGTAAGCCTCCCTGGGGGACTGCGGTGTGGCACATCCGTCGTTTGTGCGGCTGGATGTAACCATCCAGCCGGAGCGGACACGCCGAAAAATAATCAGGGCCATCACAACCTTCACAAATCCCTACGCTGAAACGAGAGGATCGCCAGACTCAACAAAATGGCGGCGTAGATCAGCGCGTACCACACCACGCCCTGATCGGGTGTCGACGAACCAAGCGTCATCATTTTCACCGGATTGATGGTGCCTTCAGCCATGTCCGCCACCGCGCGCCGCCATAGAACTTCGCTGGGCATGAGCACGGCCACAATCTTGCCGATAGCGGCGGCCGTTTCCCCACCGGTATTGCCGAACTGCTGCATGACGCCGCCAATCTGTTCAATAAACGCCCCGATGAAGGCCATCCCGAACAGGCCGAAACCCATCACGCCGTTCGCCAGCGTCGAGAGCCGCGTGCCGCCCAACAACGAGACACTCAAAAACACCAGCGCTTCCAGAAACATCAAGATCAACCCGCTCGACGGATTGGGCGGCAGATAGCCCGTCACCAACAGCGTAATCAACAACACGCCGCCGATCAAGAAAGAGGAACAGGCCCCCAGCAAGACGGCAAACCCCAGCCACTTGCCCAATACAATCTCACGCCGCCGCAGCGGCTTCACCGCCACCGCTTGAATCGTGCCACTGTTGATCTCGCCGGCCAGGGTATCAATCGGGATCAGCACGGCGATCATGACCATCAGGAAATTCGCGGCATACAAAGCCATCATGGCAAACGAATTGTATAAAGCGTTGACGCCGCCGATGCGCTGCAAGGCCCGCATTTCATTGGGAGATTGCCGGACCTCCGAGGCGATCAGCGATAGCCCCAACAGATAAAGCAGCAGGAACAACAAGCCCAGGATCAACAGCCCCCACAAAACCTTGCGCCGCGCCGCTTCACGCAGCGTCAACCGCAGGATGATGGCAATCGGGTTCATAGCCCACCGTCCATACCCACGATCTGCAAAAACATTTCTTCCAAAGAAACGCGCTGCGGCTTGAGCTCGTACAGATCAAGCCCCTGCCCGATCAACCAGCGCACCAGGTCCGGCAACTTTTGTTGATCGGCAACCGTCAAGTGGATGCAATCTGAATCGACGCGCGCCTCCGTGCCGAATTGCCCCAGCCCGAGCGCCAACGTCGCTCGATCGATTTTTGCTGCTCCGATGCGAATTTGCACCGGTGTGGCGCCCTGCTCGATCTCTTTCAAGGTGATGGTCTTGATCACCGCCCCCTGCTTGATGAACACCACGCGATCGCAGGTGATCTCGACTTCGGACAAGAGGTGTGAGTTGAGGAAAACGGTCGTGCCTTCGGCGCGCAGCTCCCGGATGACGTCGCGCACCAGAATCCGCCCGATCGGATCGAGACCCGACGTCGGTTCGTCCAGGAACACCACCGCGGGGCGATTCAGTAGAGCTTGCGCCAGCCCGATGCGCTGCAGCATGCCTTTGGAATAGCCGCGCAGTTTCTTATTGGCATGTTCTTCCAATCCCACGCGCTTCAACAACGCTGGAACACGCTGTTGTCGCGCGGATTCCGCCAGGCCGTAGAGCCGCGCGTGCAGGTTCAGGAACTCGGCGCCGTTCAACCAATCGTGAAAGCGGAAATGTTCTGGCAGAAAGCCGACGCGCGAGCGGGACTGCGGATCGCCGATCGGTTGGCCCAACAGCCGCGCTTCACCGCTCGTCGGCTTGGCGAGGCCCAACAGCATCTTGATCGAGGTCGTTTTGCCCGCGCCGTTGGGACCGAGGAAGCCGAAGACCTCCCCCTGCCCCACTTGCAAATCCAAATCGGCGACGGCGACTTTGCGGCTGTATTCTTTGCGTAAATGTGATGTTTCAATCGTGTAGGATGGACTCATGATGTTCTCCACGGCGGGATGATACCACACGCCGCTAACCCGCCTGACAATACACCTGCTTGTCTAGCTGTGTCAAGCACTCAGGTGCCGCACAAACAAAACGGACGTGATGCTCACGCCCGTTCCGTAAGCTAACACAAAGATTCGTGACCTATACTGCGGCCGGCTCCACTTGCAAAGTCTCCGGCACATCATTGCCCGCCTCGCGGATGGCGCGCGGCACATTGACGGTAATCAGAATTAACAGGCCACCCACAAACAGCACGACGAGTGAGAAGATGGCCGTGCGCATGCTGCCCGTCCACTGCGTGACCAATCCGAACAAGGCGGTACCAATCCACGACGTTCCTTTGTCGCTGATCTCGTAGAAACTAAAGAACTCTGCTTCCCGTTCGCGTGGAATCATCTGTGAGAACAGCGAACGGCTCAAGGCTTGACTACCTCCCATGACCAGGGCAACGCAGGCGCCTAGCAGCCAGAACTCGCCCACGCTGCGCAAACTCAGCTGGGCCCAGATGGCAATGCCTGACCAGATTATCAGCGAGAAAACGATAGCCCGCTTGGCGCCAGTCCGACCAGCGATTCCCCCAAACAACAGTGCCCCGAAGAACGCCATGAACTGCACCATCAGTATCAGCAAGATCAAGCTGCTGGAGTCCATGCCCAGTTCTTGGCTGCCAAACAGCGCCGATACGACGATGACCGTTTGAATGCCATCGTTGTACAACAGATAGGCGAGAAGATATCGCACGGTCATGGGATACTTGCGAATTTCGCGCAGCGTGCGCCCCAGCTGCTTGAAGCCCACCTTCAAATA
>JAUQXC010000957.1 GCA_030834825.1 Thermoflexales bacterium | reverse complement strand
GATCAACTCGGTGGTGAGCCGCCTGGGACAAGTGGATTACAGCGCGGCCAATGCTTTCCTGGACGCCTTTGTTCACGCCTATCACGCTCAACCCACGCTGGTCATCAATTGGGAAACTTGGCGCGAAGTCGGAATGGCCGTCAAGACCTGGCGGGGATTGACGGGAGACCAGACGACTTCAAATCTTCAATCGCGCAGTGTCACTCATCCTTTGTTGGATGAGTGTATGGCTGCGAGCGGAGATCAGAGAAGCTATCTCACACGTTTCACAGTCAGCCGGCAGTGGGTCCTGCACGAACATGGAGTTCTAGGCAAGGCGACGCTGCCGGGCACTACCTATCTGGAGATGGCGCGCGCCGCTTTCGCTGCCGAGTTCGGAAACACCGCGGTTGAAATTCGCGATGCCTATTTCCTGGCGCCTCTCATCGTAGAAGATGACGAAGAAAAGCTCGTGCGCCTGACGCTGTGGAAACAGGGTGACGCCTTCACATTCTCTGTGACAAGCCAGGCGGTGGAAGGGTGGCAGGAGCATGCCAAAGGAACCATCGCCACGTTGGAGGCCGTTGTACCGACCGGAGATAAGCTGAGCGAAATCGAAACTCGCTGTCGTGAGCAAGAGATTCGATCTCCCTTAGAGCAGGTCAAACTGGGCAGTTTTGATCTGCAACGACGGCAAATCCCACGCGGTTCTGAGGCGCAGGGCGGGGCACTGACAGTCGATTCGATCGTCATTGTCGATCAGGCGGATGAAACGCAGGTCCGCGCGATGGAGTTTGGGCCGCGCTGGCACAGCCTCAAGTGGATCAAGCTAGGCCCGCAGGAAGGACTGGCCTGGCTGGAATTGCCGGACGCCTTCAGCGCTGATCTTCAGGCTTACTCACTTCATCCCGCTTTGCTGGATTTTGCCACGAGTTTTCTACGGCTGTTCAAGAGCACAGGCAGTTACCTGCCACTTTCCTACAAACGCCTGAGGATGTGGCGTCCCTTACCGGCGCGCTTATATAGCTACGTCCGCTTCGCAACGGGAAATCGACCCCAGAGCAAGACGCTAGCCTTCGACGTGATACTGTTGGATGAACACGGCACGATCCTGGTCGAGATTGAAGAGTTCGCGGTGATGCGCGTGGACGACATTGGCAAGATTGCGTCTCAGGCCCGATTGTCCACGATCCCTTCTGATCTTTCCTTGGGAAGCGCGGCACCGCGCAACCTCGACACACGTGCGCAGCTGCTTCAGGAAGATCTTAAAGAGGGCCTCTCATCGGCAGAAGGTGTGGCGGTCTTTGAGCGTGTCTTAAACAGCGGGTTGAAACGCGTCATCGTATCCACGCGTGACCTCCCCATGCGGATTGAACAGAGTCGAGCGCGCAGTGCGGCGCTCCTGTCCGAGCCAGTCCAGGCTCCCGACGTTTCAAGACCCAGGTACCCGCGCCCGAAATTAATGAGCACCTACGCTGCACCGCGCAATGAAACCGAGCAGAAGCTGGTGGAGATCTGGCAGGCCGTGCTGGGGATCGAACCGATCGGGATTCACGACAATTTCTTTGAGCTCGGCGGTGATTCTCTGTTGGTCACACGAATTCACACGCAGTTCGTCGAACGCTTTGGCCAGAATGTCTCTGTCGCTAACTTATTGCAGTATCCGACGATCGCCGACCTGGCCCACTTTATGCTGGAACAAGAAAGATCCGAGCCGGCTTCTCTTGAAGCAGTACGCGAGCGAACCGACAAACAAAAAGCGGCTCTTAAGCAGCGGCAGCAGAAAATGTTGAAGAAAAGAGCCTCGGCGTAAGGCGGGCGTTTCCTACGCGTCACGGAGCTGATCGATGAATCAGGCTATACAGTTGCTCGTTCAATATCTTAAACCGCTGCGGCTCTGGGTCGTATGCCTGGCGGTATTAATCATCACCGGCATCGGCTTGCAGCTCATCAATCCACTCATTATTCGCTATTTCATCGACACTGCTGTTGCCGGTGAGGACACTCGTCCGCTGCTCCTGGCGGCCCTGGCTTTTCTGGGCATTTCGATCGTAGCACAAATCATTGGCATTGCTGCCGTTTACGTCGGTGAAGATGTTGGCTGGCGCGCGACAAACCGCTTGCGGGCCGACCTCACCCGACATTGTCTACAGTTGGACATGTCTTTCCACAACGCGCATACTCCGGGCGAAATGATCGAGCGTATCGACGGCGATATCCTCGCCCTGGCCAATTTCTTTTCCCGGTTTGTCATCCGCATCTTGGGCAATGTGCTGCTGCTCGTCGGCGTGCTGCTCGTGGTGGCGTTTGTCGATTGGCGGATCAGCCTGGTGCTTTTAGCCTATATCGTGCTGGGCATTGCGGCGATGCTCTACCTGGGCCGAATTGGCGTGCCCCACTGGCAAGCGACCCGTCAGGCGGGCGCGGAGTTGTTTGGATTCTTGGAGGAGCAACTCTCAGGCACGGAAGATGTTCGTTCGAGTAACGCCGTGAACTATGTGCTGCATCATCTTCTCAAGTTCAACCAGGCACTTTCAGAAAAAGTGCTCAAGAGTGTTACGGCTGCCAACTTGATCGTCATGGCCTGGGTGGGGCTGTATGTCGTTGGCCAAACCGTGACCTTCCTCTTGGGTTACACCTTGCTCGGCGCCGGGCTGATTACGATTGGCAGCGTTTATCTAGTGATCTATTACACCTACTTCGTCTTCGGCCGGCTATCGGAAATAACCGCGCAAATTCAAGATTTGCAGCAAGCCGCTGGCAGTCTCAAACGGGTGGCCGAGCTCTATGCGGTCGAAAGCCAGATCAAAAGTGAGCCCCACCCCACGGTTCTGCCGCCGGGTCCTCTGGCGGTCTACTTCGACAATGTCACGTTTGGCTACACTGAGCAGGAGCCGGTGCTGCAGAATATCTCATTCTGTTTGCCGGCAGGCAGGACACTAGGCCTGCTGGGCCGCACGGGCAGTGGCAAAACCACGATCACCCGTCTCTTGTTCCGTTTATATGATCCCATCCAGGGTACCATTCGCCTGGGAGTGGAGGATCACTACGCGCAGCCGGAAACCTATGACTTGCGGCAGTTTACTTTGAGTGAGGTACACCAACGCATCAGTCTGGTAACTCAGAACGTGCAATTGTTTACTGCCTCAGTACGCGATAACGTGACCTTGTTTGATAAACGCATCCCCGACACCCAGATTCGGCAGGTGATGGCCGACTTGGGTCTGTCCGATTGGTATGAGAAACTGCCAGCCGGGCTGGATACGCTAGTGGGAACCGGGGGGAGCAACTTGTCGGCGGGCGAAGCCCAACTCTTGGCCTTTGTGCGCATTTTTCTGCGTAATCCCAATGTGGTCATCTTAGATGAGGCCTCGTCGCGTCTGGATCCGGCGACGGAAAAACGCATCGAGCACGCCATCGACAAGTTGCTCGAAAATCGCACTGGTATCATCGTCGCCCATCGCCTGAGCACCGTTCATCGGGCAGACCACATTTTGATTATTGAGGATGGGCAGATTCAGGAGTTCGGCGACTATGATGTCCTCGTTCAGGATTCCACCTCGCGCTTTTACAACTTGCTGCAAGCAGGTCTGGAGGAAGCTTTAGCATGAGCTTCAGTCACAACGGAGAGGTCGCTCACGTAAACATGGCAACCTGGAAATTTATTTGGGCCAGCATTCGCTTCCGGCCCTGGCACTACCTGGGGGATATCGCGGCGCGCAGCCTCGCCGCGTTGAGCTGGCTCCTTCCCGGTCTGGCCGTCCGCGAGTTCTTCAACTTGATTACAGGCGGTGCTCAGGCCCGCTTCGACTTATGGACGCTGATTGCCTTGCTGGTGGCCAGTGGCGTGGGTCAGATCCTGGGTATTTTGGGCTGTGTCCGCATGGAAGTGCCCTTTATGCGCCATGTCGCCAGCCTGCTGCATAAAAACATGTTGGGGCGAATTCTGCAGCGTCCAGGCGCTGATGCGTTGCCCGAAGCGCCTGGCGAGGCGCTCAGTCGCTTCCGGGAAGATGCTAACGCCCTACCCCAATCGGCCTTGGCCTTGAGCGACTTGCTAAGCCGTGCCCTGCTGGCCGGGAGTGCGTTGTTGATTATGGCCAGCCTCTCAATAACGATTACACTGGTCGCGGTCGTGCCGCTACTCCTGGTCATTGTGATTTCCAGAATGGCCGCCGGTCGCGTCGAAGCGTATCGCCGATCGACGCGCCAGGCCGCTGGGCGTGTTACCGGTTTTATTGCTGAGATCTTTGACTCGGTCCAGGCGATCAAAGTGGCTGATGCCGAAGAGCAAGTCATCGAGCACTTTGCTGAGCTCAACGAAACCCGCCGCCGGACGGCGCTGAAGGATCGCTTGTTCACCGAGGTGTTGGATTCACTTTTCAGACACTCAGTCGATCAAGGCATTGGCGTGGTACTCCTCATGGCCTCGCAGCTGCTTAAGACCGGCGGCCTGACGATCGGTGATCTGACGCTGTTTGTCTACTACCTGGACTTGGTGACTCGCTTTGTCAGTTACGTGGGTTCCTTCTGGGCAAATTATAAGCAGACTGGCGTCGCAGTGAGCCGCATGGAATATCTCATGCAAGGAGCTCCACCGGAATCCTTGATCGCAGCGAGTCCCATTCAGCCTGACGCGGTCCGGCCTATCACGTCCACCGCAGTCGATACGGTTGCGCCACACTTGCAGGATCTTGCCCTAACCCATCTGACCTACCACTATCCAGGCTCACCGCGCGGGATCGAAAATATCAACTTGCGAAT
>JAUQXC010000956.1 GCA_030834825.1 Thermoflexales bacterium | reverse complement strand
CGGTCCGACCGTCGCGGTTATTTTTCCCATCATGTTTCACCCCTGGACCTTTTACACCTCAGTCCTTCAACAACGCCTCGCTGACCTTGTTGGCATCCCCCGCACTGAACGTGATCACGACATCGCCCGCCTGCGTATTTGCGCGCAGATAGTGTGCCACCTCGTCCAGCGTATCGATCGCCCGCGCATCGGGATGGTTCATCGCCGCGACCACGGCCTGGTTGCTGATGCCCCGCGTATCACGTTCGCGCGCAGCATAGATCGCCGTGACCAGCACGTGATCGGCATCTTCAAAGGCTGCTGCAAACTGATCGAGCAGCGTCTGGGTGCGGCTGTACGTGTGTGGCTGAAACACCGCCCAAATTGGTTGGCCGGGGTAACGCAGCCGCGCGCCCGCCAGCGTCGATTTGATCTCCGTCGGGTGATGACCGTAATCGTCGACGATGGTCACGCCGTTCGCTTCGCCCCGCACATCAAAGCGCCGCCCCACGCCGCGAAACTCGCTCAACGCATCCACAGCCGCGCTGAAGGGCACACCCAGTGCCTCGGTCACCGTCAACGCCGCCAGTGCGTTCAACACATTGTGCTTGCCCGGCACCCGCAGCCGCACCAGGCCCTGCATCTTTCCGTTGTGATGCGCCAGGAAGTCAATCCCCCCGGCATTGTTGGGCCGCAGGTCCGTCGCGTACCAGTCGAGCGAGGACTTGAAACCGTACAGCAAGCGCCGTGTGGTTTCGCGCGCAGCGCGCGCCAGCCTGCTCGCTGCCGCATCTTCACCGCAGGCCACCACCAGGCCGTCTGCCGGCAAACGCTGGATGAATTCCCCGAACGCGTCCAACATCTCGTCGAGCGTGGGATAACAATCGACGTGATCCCAATCCACGTTGGTGACGACGGCGATCTCCAGCCGCAGGCCCAGGAACATGCGATCATATTCATCGGCCTCGATAACGAACGGGCCCTTCCCCGCGCGTGCCGCCGCGGTGGCGCTCATCATCCCTTCGGCCGGACCGACCGGCACGCGTGCGCCCACGATGAAGCTCGGATCGTGCCCGGTGCTCATCAACGTATGCGCGATCATCGCCGTGGTGGTGGTCTTGCCATGGGTGCCCGCCACCGCCACGCCCACTGAACCCTGCATCAGCCAGCCCAGAAATTGAGCACGCTTGCTAACCGGAATGCCACGCTCTTGCGCGGCAATCAATTCGGGATTATCGGCGCGAATGGCCGATGACACGACCACCATCTTCACCTCTCCTACATTCTCGGCGCGATGGCCGATGAACACTTCCGCACCCTGCTCGCGCAAAGCGCGGGTCACCTCGGACTCGGCTTGATCAGAACCGCTGATCCGATAACCCCGCTCCAGCAGCACGGTGGCAATGGCGCTCATGCCAGCCCCGCCAATGCCCACAATGTGCAGGCCTGCACCCGCCGATAGCTGAATCAGTTCACTCATCGAATGACCTTCAATAAAACCAGGATGATTAGCGCGAGCGCCAACAAGTTCAACGGCCCGCTGCCCGAAGCCAACAAATCCATCGGCAAAAGATGGGCGTTAATGAACTGCTGCGCCGACTCTGGCAACCCCGGCTGGACCAGACCCAGCGGATAGCCGTAGCGATGGAACAGCCACCACAAGGTACCAAACAGCAAGTAGCCATTCACCGCACCAATCAGAAAGCTCAAAGAGACTCCCACCAGCCCCTTCGGGGCCGTCCCTTCATAGGACAAGGTTTCACCTTCATACGAAACAAAAGCCGCCAGGACGACCAGTCCGCTGAACAGCAAACAGAGCAGCGTCCGCGTACTTTGGGTTTCCGCCACTGTGCCCACGCCCAGAAACATCAAGCTGCCATTGTCGGTCACACCTTCCAGCACGGGCAGCACCATACTCAACGCCCACAACGTCGCGACCAACACCAAGGTCACGCCTAGTTCTCTCAGGAACCCGCGCACGATCCCCACGATACCCAAAATGAGGATCAAGATGGCCAGCACACCGTCGACCGTCAACATGACTCAGGCGCTCATTTCTTTTTAGCGGGCGGCTTGGAACGCTGCACGCCAAACACAATCAACACGATCACAATTATGGCCAGCATCACGGCGTCGAGGCGAATCTCCGGCACCTCACTTGGCTCAATCATCACGGTTTGCGGGAAACGCACCAGCTTGTCCAGCACGAAGGTGACGATCAAATAACCCACGACCCCGGCTCCGGCAAAGCCGAATATCGATTCGAACAGCGGATCTTTACGCCCGGCCTTCTTATTAGCATACCGGAACCCGATGTAAACGATCGCGGCAAATAGTCCCAGATACAACAGCACCATGCTTTCGCTGTTAGGGTCCTGCACATTGATTGTCGATGGAATCGTCTCATGTACCGCGTTGATGACTGCGTTCAGATTATCCATAGAAAACTGCCCGCTGGTCATTAGGCGAAAGGTGCCCAACAGGGCGTTGATGAACTTGCCCAGCTCCGGCGCCAGCTTCGGCACGGCGAGGATGCCCGCCACCGTAAACAGCGCCGCAATCAAGGCGGCATCTAGTCCATGTCGCCATCCCCACATCCCAAAGAAAAACACCACGATGCCGATGAGCAAGCCTTCAGATACGGGTATGCCGGATTCGGGTGGCAAAGGAAAGGTCATACCGCCGCCAGCTCCTGCACCGTCTGCGCCAGCTTCACTGCCGGATCGGGCCGCCTGAGCGATTGCGCGGCGTGGCTTAACGCGCTCAGCTGCACCTCATCGCTCAGCAGTCGCTCGATCGTCGGTTGCAAAGTCTCGCTCAAGGTTTCATCGTCCAGTCGAAGCGCCGCACCATGTGCCACCAGATAATCGGCATTCACCTTCTGATAGCGCCACGCATAAGGATACGGAATCAGAATCGACGACAGACCAAACAAGGGATACTCACCCAGGATCGACGCGCCTGCCCGCGAGACCACCAGGTCCGCCGCCGCGAACGCCAGTCCCATCTCATGCACATACTCAAAGACGTGATAATGCCGCTTCAATTCCTCGGGCAGCGCCGCACGCCTGGCTTGGACTTCCCCGGCATCGGTTGAACCGCTGATGTGAATGATCTGATACTTCATCAGCAGCGGCTCAACCACGGCCACCAGGGCCCGATTGATACTGCGCGCACCCTTGCTCCCGCCGAAGACCAATAGCGTCTTGCGATCTTCGGCCAACTCGAATTTGCGGTGAGCGGCCAGGCGATCGGCCTGCGCAAAACCCGCTCGGGTGGGATAACCCGTCACGATCACTTTGTGCGCCGGAAAATATCGGATCGACTCTTCCGTCGTCACCGCAATCTTCGACGCGAACCTGGCCACAAACTTCACCGCCAGTCCCGGTTCGATGTCCGGCAGATACAACAAGATCGGCACACGCCGCAGCCAGCAGGCCAGCGCCACCGGCGCACTCACAAAACCACCGGTCGTCAACATCGCTTGCGGCCGGTGCCGCCCGATCAGCTGCCAGGCTTTCAACATGCCCGCCGCCAGCTTCAACGTGTTGCGCGCCATACGCCCGATGCCGACCCCGTGCAAGCCGCCTGCCGGAATCGCCTTGAACGGAATCCCGGCGCGCTCTACCAAGGCCTGCTCCACGCCGCCCTCACCGCCGATCCACAAGATCTCCGATCGCCAATTCCTGATCCCTGATCTCTGATCACCGATCTCTAACCGTTCAACGATCGCCAGCGCTGGATAGACGTGTCCGCCGGTTCCGCCGGCTGCGACCCAGATACCCACCAAACACCGATCCTTTGCGTGAGCCGCGATACACGCTTTGAATGACCCCCACGGAGGCCAGCATCGCCACCAGCGACGATCCGCCGTAGCTCAACAACGGCAGGGGAATACCGGTCAAGGGCATCACGCCCGCCATCACGGCAATGTTGATCACCGCCTGCACCACGATGAGCGTCGTCGCGCCAAAGACCAGCAGCTGCCCGTAATGGTTCCCGGTCTGCAAGGCCACCCGATAGCCGCGCCACCCGATCACGCTGTACAACGCGATGATGGCCGCGACGCCCACCAGGCCCAGCTCAATCGCCGCCACGGCAAAGACCGAATCCGTGTGCGCCAGTGGCAGATAACCGACTTTGATCAAGCCATTCCCCAGGCCCACCCCGAACAGGCCGCCCATGCGCATGGCCAGCCACACCTGCCGCATTTGTTCGCTGGCCTGGGCGGGATCCTGTACACCCGCGATGTACTGATCGAGACGCTCGCGGGTGTGCGGGAAGATCAGCATCATGATGATGATCGCGGCAACCGCGACAATCAAGGCCAAGAACATCTGCTTCCAGTCAATGCCGGCCATGAACAGCATCGCGCTCGCCGTCAACACAATCGTGATGGCCGTGCCGAAGTCAGGCTGCAGCAAGATCATGCCCGTGATCGAGCCGATGATCACCGCGAACGGCACCAGGCCATAACCCCAGTCGTGCAGCCGATCGCCCTTGGAGGCTAGCCAGTCGGCAATGTACAACACCGTGATCAGTTTGATGATTTCACTGGGCTGTACCGAGCCTTGCAGCAGGGTCCGCTGCGCCCCATAGCGTTCCGATCCAAATAGCAGCACGATGCCCAGCAGGATCAACGCGCCCAGCATCAACAACACCGACCAACGCCGCCAGCTCATATAATCACTGCGCGCTAACAGGAACATCACGGCTACGCCGATCACCAGAAACAGCAGCTGGCGCAGCAAGTAATAAGCCGCATTGGCCTCTTGCGTGATGTAGGCCAAATCGTAACTGCCGCTATACACCAGCATCAAGCCCAACAGGGTCAGTGTGCCGACCGCGCCCAACAGCATGTAATCCAGACGCGGCAGTCCGGCGAAGCCCGTACTTTTTTCGCGTGGCTTGGAGTGATGAGAACGAGCTTGAATGAATTGCGCCATAATGCCCCCTTACCCACCTGCCCTATAACCCATGCACCAACTCTTGAAATCTATCACCACGTTCCGCAAAATCTGTGAAGGCATCATACGAGGTGCCGCCCGGCGACAGCAGCACCACTTCGCCCGATCGCGCGACCTGCGCGGCGATGGCCACCGCTTCGTCGAGCGTCACAACGTGATGGATCTTTTCGAGCAGCCGCTCAGCCGAGCGGTTCAGCTGCGTCTCGACGGCGGCCTGCACCAGATCGGCCATCTCGCCGAACACGATCAACTCGCGCACGCGTTCCACGATCATTTGCGCGGCGTCTTCCCACGGCAGATGCTTGTCACGCCCGCCCGCCAGCAACACGATCGGCTCCGTGTACACGTTCAGGTCCGCCATCAATCGTTCGGGCGTCGACGCGATGCTGCCGTCGTAGTACTTCACGCCCTGCACTTCGCGGACCAGCTGCAAACGATGCGCAACACCCTTGAATTCGCGGATCGCCTGCGCCATGGGCGCCACATTCACGCCCAGCGCCGCCGCCATGGCACACGCGGCTAGGACGTTCAACACATTGTGATCGCCGCGCAGCTGAATGTCGCTCAGACGGCACACTTCCTCTTCCTGGTTCTGAACCAACAGAATCCGATCACCCTTTAAGAACGCGCCCCGCCCCATGATCTTCTCGCGGCTGAAAAAGCGCACGTAGCCGCGCGTCCGGCCGGACAGCCGCCGCGCAATCGGGTTGTCGTAGCCTAGCACGGCGGTATCGTCAAAGGTCTGGTTGTCCAGAATGTGCCCTTTCGCCTCGATGTACGC
>JAUQXC010000093.1 GCA_030834825.1 Thermoflexales bacterium | reverse complement strand
TCTCTCGCGCTAACAGTTCGGTTAATAGCTATGAAAAACCACTTGACCGCTTTTGCACTCGCGTTACTGCTGGGATCGGTTGCCGTATTGGGTGTTTGTCTGCCTCAATCAGCTGGGGCGGCGCAACGCTCTCCATCTTTGGCAAGAATGCTACCTGTTACGCGAGGTGTTACGTTAGCTTATCATGACGGTCTTACTCGGGTGCTAACAGACGTTATTCCAGTCGGTAATCGGCAAAGTTCCAGCGGAATGCAAAGCACCGACTTCGCCGAGCAATCTACGGTGAGTGATACGCTGTACTATCGGACCTATGTGCAATTCGATACGTCAGCCATTCGGTCTGATTCAACAATCTTGAGTGCCTCTCTTGTCTTTCATGTGGATCATTTTGAATATCAGGGCACGGTGTCTCCCGGTGAGCTGGTTGATTGTGGCATATACCAAGTAGCTGCTCCTTGGCCTGTCGACGAGCCGTGGACTTGGACGGATAACCCGCCACTAACCGCCACCAATGCCTATGTTCCCATCGCGTTCGATCAGCGCGGATTCTATACGGTGGAAGTAACCAGTCTGGTTCAAGCTTGGACAGATGGACAGCCGAATTATGGCCTGATGATCGGAACTCACCCTGACCCAGATGGGGTGGCAAGATTGACGGCCATTATCAATAGCGCGGGAGCTATTTCAGAAACCTTGCGGCCTCGGCTCATGGTTAATTGGCAACCCAACAAATATGAGACTTACCTCCCGCTGATATCGCATGCAAATGACATGCGCCCTGATTTGGTAGTAACGGCCGTGACGCTGAATCCAACCCAGGGTTTGACGACTGCGACGCCGATCACCCTCACGGTCACGATCCGCAATACCGGGCAGAGCGCGGCAACTGGTTTTTGGGTTGATCTCTACACTGACCCGAACCGTGAACCGGCGGCGGGCGAGCCGTGGTCGGCGCTGTGTGAGCCGGCCTGGCCCAACGCTGACTGCTATGGCGGGGCGTGGTTCGTCGACGCGACGTTGCAGCCGGGGCAGACTTTTACGCTGACGACGGCAACCTTGATCGGTCACCCGGAGCACTCGCATTGGACCGGCTTTCTCGTGACTCCGGGTGCTCATGCCCTGTATGCGTATGTCGATAGTTGGAATCCGGCCAGCACCGTCGGCGCAATACCAGAGACGAATGAAGCGAATAACCGGTTGGGGCCGCTGACCGTCACGGTCAACCCGGCGCTGGCACTGCACTATCAATCGAGCGACTGGTCGGCGGTGCGTGTGCCGCGACCGGCGCGCCCATAAGGGAGCGATATGTTGAAACGTGGCTGGTGGTTAATGATCCTTGGGCTGTTTAGCGTGCTGCTCTTGCTCCCGTTGCAGGTTCAGGCCGATAGTGTGGTGGTACAACTCACGCCGCGCCCGACGTTAATCCCGCTGCCGACGGAGACGCCGATCGTTGTTGCGCCTGTGGTGAAAGACGGCGCGTACATCGAATTGCACATTGCGAACGAGCAAACCAAATGGACGGTTGTGCAGTGGCAGGATGGTTTAGGCGTGTGGCATGATGTTGACGGTTGGCAAGGTATGCCAGATGAACAGGGCCACGTGCGTTGGTGGGTTAGTTCGACCGAGTTTGGCCTGGGACCATTTCGATGGGTGATCTATGATAAGCCAGGAGGCGCGATCTTAACCGTGAGTCACCCGTTTGATCTTCCGCAGGTGGCTCGGCAGCAGGTCGTTGTTGAGGCTACGCTGCATTGAGGATTGCCCATCAACTTCGTCGCGTGATTGACTGCGGATCAGCGAGGTCAGGAAACATCCTGACCTCGCTTCGTCTGTCGTATCTGTGTGAATGAGGCGCCTGATGACGTTGCGTCTGAAAGCTGCGACCTCTCGTATAATGGTCTGTATTAGCCTGATGAGCGTTAACGCCTCCAATCCTCGACCTTCACCTCGTTGAAAGCGGTATAGTCTGAGGGATTGAGTGTAACGAGGATCAGGCTGTTGGCGTGGGCAATCGCCATGATCTGCCCGTCGGCAAACGGTGGCGTCTTACCAAGCGCGGTGAGCCTTGCCCGTTCGGCCGCATGCCACTCTGCCGCGGCCTGATCATATGGCAAGATGGGCATCGATACGGCGACCACTTCATTGAGGTAACGCTCGATGACGGTGCGTTTAGCCGATGCAGGCAGGCGCTGATAGCCGAACCACAATTCGTGCCACACCAGGCTGGCGATCGCTAGTTCATCTTGATGGCGCTTTAGGCGCGCCAGTACTTTCGCGTTGGGGGCAGGGCGTAGTGGTTCGGACACGATGTTGGTGTCCAACAAATACTTGACACTCACCAGCTCACCTCGCGCCCGCCGGATTGATCACGCACGTCATCAAAAACTTGCGGGTCGATCGCCAGGTGAGGCAAATCAGTTGTCTTGGCAAAAGTGGAATAGGCGTCCCAGAAGCTCTGAGTCTGCGTTGTCAGGCGGTTATACTCGCGCATTGACAGTAGTACGGCGACCGGTTTTCCCCGGCGGGTCAGTTGGATGCGCGGTTGGTGTTCTAGTTGGTGCACGACGGCGGCCAGATCGTGGCGGGCCTCGGCGATGGACAGGGATTTGGACATGGTATCCTCCTGATGGCTATCTTGATAGCCATTTTATCCCGTATGGGTTGAGGCGTCAACCATTGGTGAAAACGATGGTGTGGTTTGTATCGGTGGCAAGTAATACTTGTGGGACAGCGTCACTTTGTGGAGATGTGCCTGTCATTGGGGGTTGCATCAATCTGATAATGATTGCCTCCGCAGATGCTGGGGTGATTACGCGCAGTTAATCAGGAAAAGAAGGCAAGCATCCCTTTACGAACTTCCCAAAATGGGATACAAAAGATATGCACGTCATCACCCGGCAAAAGTTGTCTCAATTCTGGCGGCAACATCCAGACGCGGAAGACGCACTTAAGGCATGGTTCAAGGAAGCCGAACATGCTCGCTGGCGGGGACCGAGCGACATCAAAGCCCGTTATGGATCGGCGGATTTCCTGCCGGGCAATCGCGTGGTATTCAACATCAAAGGCGGCCATCACCGGTCAGTGGTGAAGATTCATTACAATACGCAGGTTGTCTACATTCGTTTCATCGGCACGCACAAGGCTTACGATAAGATCGATGCGGAGAAAATCTAATGAAGCCGAAAGTCATCAAAACTCGGGCCGACTATCAGGCGGCGCTTGCCTATCTGGAAACATTGATGGACGCCGAGCCGGGCACTTCGCAAGAGGAAGAGCTGGAACTCTTCGCGGTACTGCTCGACAACTACGAGCGCGAACACTTTCCGATCGGTTTGCCCGATCCCGTGGAAGTCATCAAGTTTCGTATGGAGCAGCAGGGCCTAACGCGCCGGGACTTGGAGCTGTTCATCGGTAGTCAGAGCAAAGTCTCCGAAGTGCTCAATCGCAAACGCTCGTTGAGCGTGGCAATGATTCGCGCCCTGCACATCGGCCTCGATATTCCGGCCGAAGTCTTGCTGCAAGAGCCGGGCAAGCGCTTCCCCGCCAGGCGGATGTCTAAGCCATTGCGGGCTACCAAGACCGTCAGCCTCACCCCGGCACGATAGAGGGGACACTATCAGTCGGTGTGGTTGATCGCCTTGACGTGTTGGCCCGTCTAACGCTGATACTGGCGTTGAAGCGCGCGGGGCAGGTGGTGCATCCGACATGAGCGGCCAAGTCGCCGGGACTTTGGGCGATAAAGGGGTGATGAGTGGTCTGTCATGAATGAAGTGCCAGTAGCGGATAATGATCGTCTCCGCAAGAAAGAGATGTATACCTCGCGGAATGAGTTGAAATTCGTGGTTGACTTTTTTCTTCGCTTCGTGTACTATCAGCGCATTAACGGCTCTTAACTCACAAGTGGTTGGTTGAGCCGCCTTAAAAACGAAAAACGCACCATTTGGTGCGCAAAATTCCAGGTTCAGTGGGTAGTTCCACTGTAGTATTTCTATTGTACTTAGTTTACTTCAATATACCGACGATGCCCGTCGGGTCCGCCTGAAGTAAACTGAAGCGAGCAGCCTGGAATAATTGATTTCAGGCTGTTCGCGTTTCTAACGCCCGTTGATGCTAGGCATCAACGGGCGTTTTGCATTCCCAGACTAAACATCAAAGCAAGCGAGGCAAATATCATGTCCCGAAACAAATTAGCCCTGACAGAGGCTACTTCGACAGTATCGCGCATGCTGTCAGCCGCTGAAGTGGCCGTCATCCTCAACGTTAGCCGCCGGATCGTGTTGGATGTGAGAGGCGGTTGACGCATGTCGCAAGTATTTCGCATTGTCTACACCCAAACACTGATCAGGGATGAGACGGGCGCGCGCACCGCAGCCCGCCCCGATGTTCATTTCACGTACGCGCTGACTGGTGATGCGCACATAGAGCTCGGCGACTGCGCCGAGTACATACGGCATCATGCGGCCTCCCGGTGACTCGGTGTCGAACTGCTCCGCTACGAAGATCACCCGAACATGATAGCGTGCTATCATGTTCATGAATTTGATTAATGAACCGAGATTGCGAAACGAGCGATCAACACGATGGATCCAACAATGCATCCAACAGGCCGGTTTTTGCGTCAGGCTGGGCTTGTTGTAGACCCTGACGCCGGGAATGTCTGCCGGTGACAACCGGATCGCTATAAACTGCCGCGACTTCCCAACCGCGCGCACGTGCGAACTCCATTGCTTGATCAGTTTGGATATCGAGCGAGTACTGCTTGCTGGTAGGATCAACTTTTGACAACCGATCGTAGATGCCGCAACGTACAATTGCTGTTTGTTGATTCGCCGGTGATCCACGGTGCTGGCCGAATATCTGACCAAGTGCGCGTTGCACTTCATCTTGGGTCTGTGGAGCATGGAGGATTTCCGCAGAGTCAAATGGATAAATTGGGTTGGACATCGTTTACTCTCTTTGTTGTGGAGAGACCAGTTGGTCTTCAGTAGCATCAGGTCACGGCCGGGCCAGTGGCATAGCATCTACCTTCAATTCACCTTTACCGCTGATGCGCCGCAACGCGGATCCCAGCGCCTCGCAAAATTGGCGGATTACTTCTTGCTCGGCGGGAGATGGCTCATTCATGGCGTCCCCCATTGTCTTTTCAGTGACAACTCAGTGATGATCTTGTCGAGACCGACGGCATTCTTGATGAACGTCGCTAGCGATTCATCCATCTCGCGCAGCCGTGGCATAGCTGAGACTGAAACGAACGGGTCGGCTCGCGATGGATGCGGCATGGAACGCAATACGTTCTTCGGCAAGGTCCAGTGAACAGGCTCCCCTGCTTTACGTGGACGAGCGGCCACTTCTAGCCGGAAGTATGTGGCGTTGTCGTAGCGCCAGATGCGCTCATCGACGATCCCTTTGAGGGTCGCTTCGGCAAACATAGTGATTCCTCCGTGGAAGTGGAAATAACCTGGTGGAGGTCTACCGTGCGCCGCCGAGCGACTGCCACGCTGACCAAACGAAAAGGCGCTGATTGCCCCAAATGGCAACTGCGCCTGTTTTTACTGCGAGGTGTTCCTATTCTAAACAACGTGTCGGCCAGGTTGCCCGGCACTGGAATAGGAGAATATGCAGTTACAATGTATCAAAAACCAGGGAAGTTGTCAAGCCAAATTTCGAGTGTAGGGGTGGAGGGTTGGAGGAGTCAGGACTCATTACGCCCGTGGAAATCCGAAGCTGCTCCATATAGAACGAAGCAGAGGAATGCCCCAGGCTGCTGACGGCATCGCCTACAAACCAGCAATTTACCGGAAAATACCGGCGTTTTGCCGATACCGTGCGGGTGAAGTGAATGTCGGTACTCATAATCGGACGGCAACGAATGGCAGTGCCCGCAGCAAGGGTATTAAAATGCAAACCAATTTTTGCCTGTAGGAATGTGGCGGAGAATCCATACATTGCTCCGCAAGTCCGAGCCGCGTTGCCAGCACAAGTTGCTGCGGCTGAAGAGGTGCGGATCGATGAAGGTGAGCAATGCTCCGAATGATGGTACTGAGAAGCGATCTGGAAGGGCATTGAAAGCGCCGTCATTCATGAAATTGGTGATGCAGGAAAAGGCTTGAAAATAAGGTATTTGCGCGGCCATGTATCTGCGTAAGGAGTGATTTGAGTCATTACGATTGGCAAGCGGCATGGGGCCTTGGAATGTCCAGTCAAATTGAAGGGTTGCGTAATGAGTCAGGCACTCATTACGCCGTGACGAAAAGTACAACGCAATAAAAGAGGCAACGGCGAGTCTTAAGCGTAATGAGTCATTGACTCCTCCAACCCTCTTACAACGCTCGAAAACGTAACTCATGCCGTGTGTGAGAAAACAAAAATGCCCGAAGGGGCATTGTGATTTCCTCTTTACTCCCATGCTTTAACTTCTTTGTTAAGTGAGAAAACAAAAATGCCCGCGTAGTCCTCGGAGCGAAGCGGAGGGGAAACGGGCATTGCGACAGCCGACAGTGAATTAGCAGAACCTTTGTCACCACGAACCAATCAATAGACTTCGCGCTGCTTGCCGACGGCGCGGCGATGTTCGATGTGTTGGATCAATCGAGCCAGCGCCGCGTCGAAATCTTCTGCGAAGACAATGATGAGGGCGAACAAAACAGTCAGTGCGCCGCGAACCGTCGCTGACATTACACCAGCGACGATAACACTGTAGTATCGCTACCGACAACTAGAGGAAGTGCCCTTTCCAAGATACTTCCTCTAGTCGGGAACCCTGCATCAATGCCAACAATACAGCTAACGCAAATTAGCGATGGCGGCCTGGGTAAGTTCGATCAATTCCTGTGCAGCCTCAGGCGTAATATGGTGCCCGCTTTCAATCCGCACAACCTGGATGAAGACGCGCAACAATTGAATGGCGGCAGTCCTATAAGAGTATTGAGCCAACCAATCGGCAGCCCGCAAGATCTGATCGAGGGGTCTGTACACTTGTCGATCGATCTGTCCCTCTTGATACCGCGCAAGCAGCAACGCTCGCACATCGGCGATGGTGGCCGGTGGGGTAGGCGTTAGCGTAATCGTGGGCGTCGGTGTCCAGGTATCGGTTGGTGTGGGCATCAAGGTATCCGTCGCCGTTGCAGTAGGCGTTGCTGTTTCTGTAGGTGTGCTCGTCGGCGTCTCAGTCGGCGTTGGCGTATCGGTTGGTGTCGCATCCAATACTGGTGTGGGTGTCAACGTGCCAGTCGCCGTGGGTGTTGTTGTTTCTGGTGGTGTGCTCGTTGGCGTATCGGTTGGTGTCGCACCCAACGTCGGTGTAGGAGTCGGCGTATTTGTCGGTGTATCAGTCGGCGTGGCCACGTCTGTGGAAGTTGGCGTCGGCATCGGAGTATCAGTGGGTGTCGGCGTCAAGGTGTCTGTTGCCGTCGCCGTGGGCGTTACTGTCTCTGTCGGAGTACTCGTCGGTGTCCCAGTGGGAGTTGGTGTCTCGGTCGGTGTCGCAGTTGGAGTTGGTGTTGGCGTAACCGTAGGAGATGTTTCCGTGACAATCGTGCGCCAGTCCACGACGAAGACATCAGCCACATTGTTCGTGTCACTGAGCACCAGATTGCTTGCAGCGGAACTATAGGCCAGATAAGAGTCGCCGGCCGCTAAGGATGCGCCGCCCGTGCTCTCTCCATTGGCCTGCGCGCCTGCTTCGCTGACGCTGAGGCGGTGTGTTCGACCTGTTTGTAAATCATGCAGGAAGATATCGGCCACAGCGTTGGTATCAGCGGAAACCAGATTACTGGCGGAAGAAGTGAATTCGACGTAGCGCCCGTCAGCCGAGATCGCCGGATTGCTGCTGGCGCCATTGGCCTCCTGTCCATTATCAGCGAGGCTGACACGCATCAATGTATCCGAGACGGTATCACGCACGAAGATGTCGGTCACAGCGTTCATGTCACCTGCCACCAGATTAGAAGCGTCCGAGGCGAATGCCACATATCGTCCGTCAGGCGAGATCTCCGGTTGATGACTGGCGCCATTGGCTTCCTGTCCACTGTCGTTTACACTGAGGCGAGTGACGAGGCCCGTTTCCCGATCG
>JAUQXC010000955.1 GCA_030834825.1 Thermoflexales bacterium | reverse complement strand
GCGGCATGGGGACGCTCCTCTGAATTTGATTGAACTAATGTCGAAAGAAGTTACTGACGATGAACCAGATATTGGCCGGGCGCTCGGCCAGGCGGCGCATATAGTAAGGATACCACTCCGTGCCATAGGGCACATACACGCGCATGCCGTAACCGTCGGCGGCGAGTTCCTTCTGCAAGTCGCGGCGAATGCCGTGCAGCATCTGGAATTCGAATTCGTCACGCGGCACCAGCTGCTGCTGCGCGTACTGACGCGTCGCTTCAATCATCTTGATGTCGTGCGTGGCAATGGCCCCGAAGGTCTGATTGGCCCGTGCTCCGGGGCTGAGCAGCATTTTCATCAGCCGCACATAGCTGGCATCGACGTCGGCTTTCTTGGGAAAGGCGTGGACGGGCGGTTCTTGATAGGCGCCTTTGCACAGGCGCACGTGCGCCCCGGCCTGGCACAGCGTCACGATGTCGGCCTCGCTGCGATACAGGTACGATTGAATCACGATGCCGACATCCTTAAACGTGCGACGCAGATCGTGGAAGAGCGCCAGTGTCCGCTCGGTATACTCGGTCGATTCCATGTCGATCGTGACCAGCACACCAATCTCGCGCGCTTTGACCAGCAGGCGCTCGACATTCGCGCGGCACACGGCTTCGCCGAGATCAAACCCCAGAGCGGTCAGCTTGATTGAGACGTGCGACTGCACGCCGCTGGCGCCGATCGCGTCGAGCGCCTGCTGGTAATCCTCGGTTGCGCGCTGGGCATCCTCGGCCGTTTCGACATTCTCGCCCAGATGATCGAGCGTGGCGGTGATACCCTGGGCGTTGAGTTCGCGGATGGCCTGAATCGCCTCTTCCACTGTTTCACCGGCCACAAAGCGATGGGCTGCGCGCTGCACCAGGCCCAGGCCGGTGATCAGGCCTCGGATGGTCTTGTTGCGCGACAACCAGAGTAAGACAGATCGCAGCATACGTTTCTCTCCTGTGAGGTGGGATGGTGGGTTGGGTCCCGGATGATAGGGCCGTAGTATTGTACCGTGAGGGTGCCGGTCTGGCTACTAGCACTCGGCGGCTGCCGGCCATGACAAATGACACGACTTGCATTTTTCGACAAAATATACTATACCTGCACATGCACTTGTCACTTATTTAGCACTGGTATATCTGACTTTTCCGAAGGAGACGAAACAATGAGTGTGAAACAGACTCAACCTTCTCGCAAACAACAGGCGGCCATGTGGCTGATGATCGGCAAACAGCTGGCTTCTAGCTACGTCTGGTGGACGATGTTGATCGCGTTTCTGGTGGGGCTGGTCGTCGGTCTTGTCGTGCTGGGCTGGGGAATCTGGCCGGTGCGTTGGACGGACGCCAAACCCGCGAGCTTGAGCGACCACTTCAGCATGGTCCCGGGAGAGAGTCGGATCTACAAGTGGTCTTACTTGAACTTCGCGGCCACAACCTCTGGCACCGGCTCCATGGAGATCGCTGAAATAGCGAAGCAGCTGGGTGAAGGTTGGACGGTGCAAGAGATCACCGCCGTGCTTGATCAAATGATTGCCCAAAACTACGCCGGCAACACGGTGAATTTGACGCAGTTCCGCGATGCTCTGAAAGCCCATGTTGAGGGTGGGGGACAGATTGGCCCGCCACAAGCAACCACTAATCAACCCGGCATTTCGGGGGCGTTACCTCTTCTCTTGCTCTTCCTGTTTTTGATTCTGTTTCTCATTGCCAGTCTATTGCTCTTCCGGCGTCTGCGTTCGGATAAACCGAGTCAGTCGACCGTCACTCGGGCTGGACAAACTTCAACCATGACGGCCGAGGATGCCCTGATCGATACGGGCGGCGCTGTCGTCGTGCCATCCGTCAGCCGTGCGGCAGGCGGAGCGCGCCCGGTGGAGAAGACGGCGTGGCTCGGTGAGACGCGGCCGCCCCTCACGCAGTTCGCCAGCACGTATGCGTTCGGCGATGATCGCTATGACATGTCCAGCAGCATCGAAACTCCCGGCGGCGATTTCCTGGGCGAGTGCGGCGTAGGCATCAGCGAAACGATCGGGGCCGGGCTGCCGGAGAAGGTCACCGCGTTGGAGGTGTGGGTCTTTGACAAGAATGACGTGCGCACCGTCACCAAAGTGTTGATGAGCGACTTCGCCTTCAACGATCCCTCCATCCGCGCCAAGCTGGCAGCCAAGGGCGATGCCGTGCTGGCGGCCAAGGGTGAAATCGTGGAACTGAAGACGCAGACCTTGAAGATTAACGCCCGCATCGTCGATGTGGTTTACGGTGGGGGTTCACCCGCCAACAGCTACTTCCAGCAGGTCACGCTGGAACTGGCGACGTGGAGCGACGCGCAGTAGACTTTCACAACATCATTGACATGTCACGAGGCTTCCTGGGTCAGGAAGCCTCGTTGTTTTTTGAAGCCTGTCATGCCCGAGCGCGGTCGCCTTGCCCGCCGCACGCCAGCGGCCCACGGGCTTCCAGTGGAAGCCGGACATGGGCAAGCGGCGGAGGCGCGCTGGGTGTGTGTCCAGCGGGAGCAGTCAACCCATGCCCGTCTGATCCTGTTTCTGTACCGGATGGCTGAATAGCCAAACAATCGTGGCGCCTGTGATGATCCCCGCAATAACTCCCTGAAGTGCTACCCACCCAAAATGACCAACACTCTCGAACATGAAATTCATAACACCGTAGTTAGATGCGCTCAGAACGCCTATCATCCACGCTGCTACGTTAACAGGGGGCCAGATGAAAGATAGCCGAAACTGTCGTGCCAGAGTTGCGTATTGAAGTAGCCCCGCTGTAGCCCCAAACAGAATCCCATAGAGAATAATCGAGTCATTCTTTCTCGTTATACCGATAATCAGGCAAGCCGTCGCCATGCCCAAGGCACTTGCCGCCTCCCAGCGTCGAGAAGCATTTTTAACCTCTCGCCGCAAGACAGACCATTGCATTTTTCCCAGTATCCATCCGCCCATGACGCCACCGATGACAGCAGGGATCACAGGGCTGATAGGAGACAGTCCATCCTGTGGGGTGGTGAGTATCCGCGCAAAAAAGGGGAAATTCAAAGCCGCCATCCAGCCCACACCAGTCACCACGATCCAGAGAATCAAAAAAATCCACTTCGCGCGTGAATGTAGATCACGGCCGCAATAGCGACAGACCATGGCGTCATCTTGAATCTCTTCGGCACAAAACGGGCACTTCTTCATGTGGCTACTTTGCGATGGAAGATGAACGAATTTAGTCTAGCACGCCTTCGCGCTTGAGATCAACTGCACTGTTCCAGAAAAGCCCGGTTTCTTCGATTGCCTACGACCTGTTTCACCGCGCATGGGGATGTGCGATCTACGGTCTTGAAATAGATTCTACACACTCACATTCGGATCGAACATCTTGGCGTGCTCTTCCAGCGCGAACCGATCGGTCATTCCGGCGATGTAGTCACACACCGCGCGCTGCAAGCCCTCACCCTCAATGCGCTGTTGGGCCGATCGGGGGAGTTGACCCGGCTCGGCAACATACGCTCCAAAGAGCTCGCCCAACAAACGATCGGCCTTCATCTGCATACGGATCACACGCGTGTGCCGGTACATGCGCTGGTAGAGGAATTTCTTCAAGCCGCGATTGATCTGCTGCTGCGCTGTGCTGAACCCGATGAGATTGTGATCGAGCAGCTGCACATCTTCGGTGGATTTCACCCCGGCGGCCGTGACGCGATCTTCGGTGGCCTTGATCACGTCTGTCACTTCGATGCCGATCAACCGGCGGATCAAGCGATGCCGCCACATCTCGTCAAAGCCTGTGCCGTCCCAGTTCACACTCTGTTTGAGGCGTTCCCACAATTCCAAACTGTCCAGATCGGCGGGGGTGATCAACCTGGCGCGCAGGCCGTCGTCCAGATCGTGTGCGTTGTACGCGATCTCGTCGGCGGCGTTGGCAATCTGGGCTTCCAGCAGGCCGCGCTTGTGCGGCTCAAAGCTCCTAGCCGAACTCACGTCGTATTCCGTCTCATGCTTGACGATGCCTTCGCGCACTTCATAGGACAGGTTGAGGCCCGGAAAATCAGGATAGCGCCGCTCGAGTGTTTCCACCACGCGCAGTGATTGCTGATTGTGATCGAACCCGCCGTGATCCTTCATCAAGGCATTCAGCGCCTGTTCGCCGGAATGCCCGAACGGCGGATGGCCAATGTCGTGCACCAGGCACACGGCCTCCGTCAGATCTTCGTTCGCGCCCAACGCGCGCGCCAGCGTCCGCCCGATCTGGGCCACCTCCAGCGTGTGGGTCAAGCGTGTGCGATAATAATCGCCTTCCGTGTTGACGAAGACCTGCGTTTTATATTCCAGCCGCCGGAAAGCCGTCGTGTGAATGATGCGATCCCGATCGCGTTGGTAGGCGGTGCGATAGGGATGCTCGTCTTCGGCAAACACCCGTCCGCGTGACTGATGGCTGCGCATGCCGTAGGGCGCCAGGGCGCTGTCTTCAAGCTGTTCCAGACGTTCGCGGGTGAAGAGCATGAGAACCTCTCCTGATAGGTGATGAGTGACCGGCAGTTACATTTTACGTTTCACGACTTACTTTTGTCGGATCAAGCGTGACGAGTTTGCCAGAATCCCGATGTCGGGCAGGGATTGCGCCGCAGCTGCCAACACCGGTGGCAGATAACCCAGGGCGGCCAACGTCAACCCGATCGCATTGTACCCGATCGTAAAACCGAGATTGCTTTTCACCACACGCATGGTGCGCCGCGCGATTTGCAGTACGCGCGGGACCAGCGTCCAGTCGTCACGCAGCAGTGCGATGTGCGCGGCCTCGATCGCCACGTCGCTGCCCGCCGCGCCCATCGCCAGACCGATGTTCGCCTGCGCCAGCGCGGGCGCGTCGTTCACGCCGTCGCCCACCATGATGACGACATGGCCCTGGGCTTGATACTCTTTCACGATGGCGATCTTATTCTCCGGCAGTAGATTGGCGCGATAGGACACACCGATCTGTTGGGCCAGGGTCGCAGCGGTGCGTTCATTGTCGCCAGTCAGCAGCTCAATGTGGTGCAACCCGAGTGAGCGCAGCGCCTCGATCGCCGCCGGGACTTCGGGGCGCAGCGTATCGGCGGCGGCTAACACGCCGTTGAGCTGCCCGTCCTTCGTCACGTACAACAGCGTCTGGCCTTGTGCTTCAAGTCGTTCAATGTCGGGCAAGACGGACAAGGTATCAGCTTGTCCAATAAAGCGTCGATTGCCCACCGTAATCACACTGCCGTTGATCCGCGCTCGCACACCCAGGCCGGGCAGTGCTTCAAAATCATGCGGCTCAAGCAGTGGAATGTTTTGCGCCTGCGCGGCGGCGCGTACGGCCTGGGCCAGCGGATGTTCCGAGTATCTTTCGACGGAAGCAGCTAGTTGGAGCAAGTCTGCAAGGGAGATGCCGTAAGCCACCTGGTCTACGATCTGCGGTTGCCCCAACGTCAAGGTGCCCGTCTTATCGATCAACAGCACATCGGCCTGGGCCAGTGCTTCCAGGTACTTGCCGCCTTTGATCAACAAGCCATGCTTGGCCGCTGCGCCGATGGAGGCGAGCATGGCGATAGGCGTTGCCAGTGCGAACGAGCACGAACAGGCCACCACCAACACCGCGCACGTCGCCAGCGGATCGCGGCTGATCAAAAACGTCAACGCTGCAATGCCGGCCACCACCGGCAGGTAATAGGCCGAGAATTTATCGGCCACGCGCTGAACGTCGGCGCGTTGAGCTTCGGCTTCCTCGACAAGTTTGATCACACGCCCGAAGGTGGTATCCGATCCGACGTGGATGGTCCTGAGGCGCAGGCTGCCAAGCCGGGCGAAAGTCGCTGCGTAGACATGCACGCCGGGACCTGCTTCCACCGGTAGCGATTCGCCCGTGATGGTGGCCTGATCGATGGTGGCCTGCCCGTCGATCACTTCGCCGTCGACGGGGATTTTCTCGCCGGGCCGCACGATGATCACGTCACCGGGCTGCACCTGCCCAATCGGGACTTCGTGCTCGACGCCGTTTTCTTCAAGCCGCGCGGTCTGAGGAGCCAGCGCCGTCAGGTCCTTCACCGCGCGGCGTGCGCGTTCGGTGGTGAAGCGCTCGGCGTAGTCGCCCACGCGCATAAAGAATACTACGATGGCGGCGGTGGCCCATTCGCCCACGGCGACGGCGGCCAACATACCGAGGGTCATCAGGGTGTGCGAGATCACCTGCCGATGCAGCGTGGCACGGATCACGTTGCGGAAGATCGGTAGACCGGCGGCGACGATCACGATCGACCAGATGGGCCACGGGATGAGCTCGGTCAACCGGGCAAAGACGCCCAGCCCTTCGCCGATGACGACGATGAACAGCACGGCGAAGAAGACCACGCCGAACAAGGTGAGGACTTGTCGCGAGTAGCCGCGCTGGAGCGCGCTGGATCGATCGGGCGGTAGAGTTCGATCGGGTACACGGTAGCCCGCCCCTTTCACCGCATCACTGATCGCTAAAAGATCGACCTGGGCCGGATCGAAACGCACGATCGCTTTTTCGGACGCGAGGAAAACATCTACCTGATCCACCCCGGGCAGGGCGGCGATGGCGTGCTGCACGTGCAGCGTGCATTCCGTGCAGTCCATGCCGGCGATGGGTACTTCCAGGGTTTGTGTTGAAGATGCCATAGGGATATGTTATCATGCGCGCCGATGACTGGCTACTGTCTGGCGTATCTACTGGGGGACGCGGAGCCGATCGCGGTTGAACCTGACCTCGATCGAGATCCGCCGCGCTTCGACGATACGCATTGCTGGGTGTGCGGTGCGCCGATCGTTGACGTGCATTGCAAGATCGTGTGCCAGCAGTGCGGCTTCATGCGCGATTGCAGCGATCCATGATGATCGGTTCCGCCGCAGGGCGTAGCCAATGATTATCACGAGTTCCGGAGTCGAGCCTTTAGGCGGATTCCGGCTGAAGCCTCAACTCCAGAGTACCAAGTGCGCACATCATTCGGCTGCATGAGATACGCCACAAAATGATCTCTCTCAGCGCTTGTATCGTAAGCGGGGCGGCACGTCGCTTCAATGAGTTGTTAGACTTCCAGTCCGTTTTTTAAGGCGTGCTTCTCCGCCAATACGTATTTCGCCAGTAGTAGAGTCTGCGATAATCCTCCGGGTAACTCGTTCCGTAATCAATTCCCGGGATGCTATCTTCAATGTTGTCTATATCTGGATCGATGGGCCGCCAATCCGATTCTTTTGTTTCATCAGAACGAGGGGAGCGTACATGTGGCTTGACATGCTGCTCGCATACGCCAAAAGCCATGTAATTCTTTTGCCCCTCGATTAGTGAAACTTGGTTAGCGCCACCCTGTATCCGCATAAAGCGCAATTGCGAAACGTCGTCTTCCCAAAAGCAGATTGGACAAATATCGTATGAACCGGGCGGCTCGCTGAGAACGAGATATCCACAACATGGACAAGGGTACACTTCATTTTCTGCCATGGTCTGTGTTCCTGTTCCTCAAATCACCGCAGTGATTCTTGGGTTGCGCTGCTCTTTGGATGGACGCGTTGCTCAACAACTCCTCAAGGCGTCGGCGTGACGAACGGCACGGTCTGGTACATCTGCCGCCGCATGCGTTCGGCCAACTGCGCGTCATTGATCTGTCCCTCGGCCCACATTTGCAATTCTGGCCCGGTCAATTCATAGAGCAGCCGCACGTCAGACCGCCCGTCGGGATCGGGCACATCCACGCGAATCAAGTTGTAAGGACCGCAGCCCATGGGGACCAACCGTGTTGTGGCGCTGAAGACATCCCAGGCCTGATCGCTTGTTCCACTGACGGTGACGAGCATGGCTTCGCGCGTGATGGAGACGGAGGCGGCGACGCCCTGTTGGCGAAAAGCCAGCGCTGCATTGACTTCGCAGGGGGCACCCAGGTCGGGCCAGGTCAGGCGCGGTGGTGGTACGTCGGTGATCAACAGAACCAGGGCGGCGATGAAAGTGAAAGCGATGAACGTCACCGCAGCGATCAGCGCAAGACGTTGTTGGCGGGTCAGTGATCGTAGCATGACCCCATCATAACACGCCCCTATTGACCCCGCAATTGCCGCAGCACTTGTGCGAAGTCCGCTGGATAGGGCGCTTCTACCTGAAGCGTTGCTTGGGTGACAGGATGTTCCAACTCGAGCGAGCGTGCGTGCAAGGTGGTGCGTGCGTTGAGAAACGTCACATCTTTGCCGCCATAGAGGGCATCGCCTGCGAGCGGTAGGTCGAGGGCGGCGAGGTGCGCGCGAATCTGATGCGTGCGCCCGGTTTCCGGTCGAGCTTCGATCAGCGCGTGCTGCGCGAAACGTTCGCTGACGCGTAAGTGCGTGACAGCGGCTTTGCCGCGCTGCCGATCGATCACCGTGCGATGATGGCGATCGCCGTCGGGGCGCAGCGGTAGATCGATGGTGTACTCATCCCAGTGCGGCACGCCTCGCGTGATCGCATGATAGACCTTGTGGACGGTGCGTGATTCAAACGCCATATTCAACGTACGATGGACTTCGGCCGACCGTGCAAAGACGATGACGCCGCTCGTCTCTTTATCCAGCCGATGAACCACCCAGACCCGATCGTACTGCTGCTTCAACAGGTTGATCAGGCACGGCGCGTTCTTGTCATACCCATCGGGCAGGGTCGGCAATCCCGCCGGTTTATCCACGACGAGGAGGTGTGCATCTATGAAGAGAACAGGAAGATCGAAGGTCATATGGATTTCGCATTTGCCTCACCCAGCGCTCTCCTGAAACGAAAAGCCTGTTTCTGGAGAGGGGCAGCCTGTTCCCCCTCGCTTGAGTTGTGCGGTTTCAACTCAGGCGAGGGGGTCAGGGGGTGAGGTGTCTTTCACGATCAGTCCTAACACGCTGACCACCTGCACCGCCTGTGACGGATCGATGATGGCGCCTTTCAATTCCGGCGCGCCCACCTGCATGCCGTTGATGATCGAACCCCGGAAATCCGCACCGCCCAGCTTGCTGCTGCGCAGGTCGACGTGGGTCAGATCGCAGCGCTGAAAGACGACGTTAGTCAGATCGGCTTCGGTGAAGACAGCTTCGCGCAGATTGCAATTTTCAAAGCGCGCAGCTTTGAACGTCGCGGAGGCAAAGATCGTGCCCTCCAGCGTGCAGTCGTGAAAGACCACATCCTCACAACGGGCTTCAAGCAGTTGTACACCCAGCAGGCGACAGCCGTTGAAGGCTACGCGCTGCAAGCGCGCCTGCTCCCACATCGCGCTGGTCAGATCGCAAGTTTCCAGCTGTACGTCGAGCAGGCGCAGTTTGGGCAGACGCGACTGGGTGAAGTTCATGCGCCGCAGCCATACCTGCTCGAAGATTACCGACGCAGCGGTTTGTTTTACCAGATCGCCACCGGACAGGGCGGCTGAGAAGTATTCCGCATGATCGTCCAGCAGCGTGACCGTTTCAACAGTCAGGTTTTTAGCTAGCCGGGGCACTTGAATGCCGTGTTTCGTAGGAGATTTCATAGGATTAGTTGTTGGCGGTCAGTTATTGGTTGTTGGTCGTGTGAAAAGCGTATACGCTGTTTTGTTCCTGACGCGCCATGATTATACGGAGTTTTGCGGCTGGCAGCAAACAACCCGTGTGCCTAATCCGTGTTTCTCATACTTTGACCATTATCTCTGGACAGGCTACAATGAGCCGGAATCCTCATCAAAATGGAGCAATCCTCATGCCGAAATTGGAGCAGGTGAAGCTGGCCGTTATCGGGGGAAGTGGGCTGTACAACATCGAGGCGTTGACGGACGTCAAGGAGTACAAAATCAAGACGCCGTTCGGCGATCCGAGTGATGCGATCGTGGTCGGCACGTTGGCGAATCAGCGAGTAGGTTTCCTGCCACGACATGGACGCGGGCATCGTGTTTTGCCCACCGAGGTGAACGCGCGCGCGAATATCTTCGCCTTGAAGACCTTGGGTGTGGAGCGCATCCTGTCGATCAGCGCGTGCGGCAGTCTGCGCGAAGAGTACGCGCCCCGGCACATCGTCATTCCCGATCAGCTGTTCGATCGCACACGGGGACGTGCCCTCACCTTTTTCGGCAACGGCATCGTGGCGCACATCGGTCTGGCCGATCCGTTCTGCCCGCATTTCAGCGAGTTAGTCTATGCCGCGGTGAAGCAGACCGGTGCGACTGTCCACAAAGGCGCGACGCTGGTCACCGTGGAAGGGCCGCGCTTCAGCACCAAGGCCGAGAGTAAATTATTCCGCCAGTGGGGCATGGGCATCATTGGCATGACGGCCATCCCCGAAGCGAACCTGGCACGCGAGGCCGAGATCTGCTATACCTGCATGGCGCATGTCACCGATTATGATGTCTGGCATGTCGAGGAAGAACCGGTAACGGTGACGATGGTGATCGAGCGGCTGCTGGCGAATGTCGATGTAAGCAAACAGGCCCTCGTCAACCTGGTGCCGACGCTGCCGGCTGAGCGTCATTGCGCATGTGAACACGCGCTGCGTGATGCCTTGATCACCGATCGGGCGGTGATTCCTGCTCGGGTGAAGCGTGAGCTGGCCCCGCTCATTGGTAAGTACTTGCCCGTGGCCCCGGTGAAGAAAGCTGGCGCTAAGAAAACGATCCGGCAGAAGACCAAGTGACACGCTGCGCGTGACAGGATGAAAGGGTGATCTTGCCGTCGGTGGTTTCAACTCAAGAAGCGAAGAGCAAGACTCAGGAGCCGCAGGCCACGCGTAGTTGGGCGCCCCCCCCGGCGACAGCCAGCACGCACGAGCGGATGTTGTTGCTGTTGGCGGGCTTGTTCACGGTGACGGGTCTGGTGTTGTTGGCGCTGGTGCGGACGCAGAGTGCGGCGGCCAACATTTTGAGTCACATATCGCCACGCCTCGACGTGCTCTGGCTGGCGCTCGCGTTCTTGATCTGGGTGGCCTGCTTCACCGTGCTCCACTTTTTTCTGGATCGCTTCCAGCGTGAGCGCGACCCGCTGCTGCTGCCCATTGTTGCGTTGCTGAGCGGCCTGGGCCTGATCGAGATTGCGCGTCTGGCCCCGAATTTTCTGCCGCGACAGTTGGGTTGGCTGGGCGTTTCGACCGTGGCGCTGCTGGTGGTGTTAAAAGCCCCCGCTGATCTCAAGTGGCTGCGCCGCTACAAATACACCTGGCTGCTGGTGGGCTTGCTGTTGCTGGCGCTGACGTTTCTCGCTGGCGTGAATCCCGAGGGTGCCGGGCTGACGTTGTGGCTGGGCGGGCCGTTGGGGGTGTTCTTTCAACCGGCGGAGTTGTTGAAGTTGTTGTTCGTCGCTTACCTGGCCGCCTATCTGGCCGAGAAGCGCGAGATCGCACGCAGCCTGGGGGTGCATCCCGAACATCCCCATTCTTTGACGTTGCCGTACCTGATGCCCTTGCTGGCGATGTGGGGTGTGGCGCTGATCTTGTTGATGGCGCAGCAGGATTTGGGTGCAGCGGTGCTCTTGTATCTGTCGTTTTTGATCATGCTGTATCTGGCCAACGGAGAACTGCGTTACTTGTTGATGGGGGGCGGGTTGCTGGTGGCGGCGGCGATCGGGGGGTACCTGCTGATCGGGCGTGTGCAGGGCCGCATTGATACGTGGCTCAATCCCTGGACCGATGCCGCCGGATCGTCCTATCAGATCGTGCAATCGTTGATCGCCCTGGCGTCCGGCGGTAAGCTGGGGCAGGGGCTGGGGCAGGGTTGGCCCGCTGTGATTTTGCCCGCGGCGCATACGGATATGCCCCTGGCGGCGATCGGCGAAGAGCTGGGACTGATCGGCACGTTGGGCGTGGTGGCGTGCTTTGCAATCTTCACGGTGCGCGGGTTGCGCACGGCCTCCATCGCGCGGACGACGTTCGGGCGGTTGTTAGCTGCCGGAGTGGCCTCCTTGATCGGCTTGCAAGCGTGGATCATCATGGCGGGCAATGCGAACCTGGCACCCTTGACCGGTGTGACGCTGCCCTTTGTCAGCTATGGGGGCAGTTCGCTGTTGATGAGCTTCATCAGTTTGGGTCTGCTGCTGCAAATCTCAGCCGATCGAGATTGAAGCGAGAAACCGGGTTTCTGCAGTCTAAGCGGGCTCCAAGTTGGTTGACGGCTTTTCTGCTCGCAGCGGATTTGGCAATCCGCTGCCTTTCCGCTGGATTGCCAAATCCAGCGGGAGCGACCTGTAAATCAAACTGGAATTTGCTCTGAAATGGGGAAAGCGGGTTACTGAACACGGGGAGCCTATGAGCGAACCTCAAAAGCGGTGGGTGGAAAACAGCATCATGCGTCTGGCCTTGTTCAGCACGGAGCTGACTTTAGGCAAGAGCGGTTATCATGCCGTGGTTCACGTGTCCGGTCTCGATCGCTTATTGGATTCTCCGCCGCCCGGCAACACCAAGCTTGAAACGCCCGGCGAGGATTTTTCTGCGCTGCTGTCCAGCGTCCTCAACATGTACGGCGAAGTCACGACGCGCGGAATCTTTCGCCGCTGGGGCGCAACTTTTGGCGAGGCCGCCGTCCGGCGGCGTCCCAGCGCGCTGTTGTTGAAACCCATGCTGGCGCTGCTGCCCTTGCAGCGCCGCGTGCGCGCGGTGTTGGATGCCCTGGTGAATGAGGCCGATGTGACGCGCGGCGAGATGTTGCATACACTGACAGATAACCCCGACCAGTACCTGCTGAGCTTTCGTGACTGCCTGTACTGCGCGGGGATGCATCCTGCCGAACCGATCTGCTTCACCGTTGTCGGGACGCTGGAAGCTGTGCTGAAGTGGGGTACGGGCCGCGACTTCGCGGTGCGCGAAGTGAGGTGCAGCGCGCGCGGCGACGGCCAGTGTGTTTTCGAGATCGACAAGCAACCCCTTCATGTCTAAATCCATTCAACGTACGGCCCTGGCTTTTCTATTGGCGTTCCTGCTGTTGGCGCTGGCGTTGGGCCGCTGGTCGCTGGCTTCTGCCGATCTCAGCGCGCGCGACGATAATCCGCGCCGCGTCTTTGCCGAGCAGTTAATTCAGCGCGGTTCGATTTTCGATCGCAATGATCACGTGCTGGCCGAGACGGTGCCGCAAAGCGACACGCTGGTGCGCCATTATCCCTTTGCCGTAGCGGCCCCGGTCGTGGGCTACATGTCGATCAACTACGGAGCCGCTGGAATTGAGGAAACGCTCGATCGGGTGTTGCGCGGCCCGCGTGATTTTCTCGCTCAGGTGCTGCATCATCGCCAGGTCGGGCAGGGCGTCCGCACCACGCTCGATTCGCGCGCGCAGCAAATCCTGTCCGATCGGTTGGTGCAACCCGGTGCAGCGATCGTACTCTCCATCCCCGACGGCGCCATCGTAGCGCTGACCAGCTATCCCTCCTTCGATCCCAACACGCTCGATCAAAGCTGGAAGACCCTCTCCACGGATCCCGCTGCGCCGTTGTTGAACCGCGCGACACAAGGCTTGTATCAACCGGGCGCGATCTTTCAGACGATGCTGCTGGCCGAAGCGCTCGAGCGCGGGGCGCTCTTGACAGAGACGCTGGCCCAACCCGATCGGCCTCTGCCGCTCGAGCGGTTGACACTGAACTGCGCGCGCAGTGATGCTCCACCCGTGACGTTGGCGGACGCCTATGCTCAAGCCTGTCCGGCTCCCTTTGCCGATCTCGCTGCACAGCTCACGCCCGACGATCTCCTGGCGCTGACGCAAAAGTGGAAGCTCGATCAGCCGCCGATCTTGGAACTGCGCACCTCGGCCGCGCCGACACTCACCTACGATCTCAGCACAACCCTGGCCCGGCAAGCGTTTGCGGTAGGACAAGGCCAACTGACACTCTCGCCGTTGCGCATGGCCCTGGTGGCCGCCACAATCGGTAATAAAGGCTTCGTGCCGGCAATCTTTGTGGTGAAAGATGTGCAATCGCCCGACGGCAGATGGCAGCCCTATACCAACTCGACCGCAGCGACGGTGCCCATCATCGCTCCCGAGACGGCGCGCGCTCTTCTGCAGGCCATGCGCGTGCAAGGCAACAGTGTGGGTCACGGCGGCGCGGCCTTTAGCGGCAACCGCCAACACGCCTGGTTCATCGGCCTCGCGCCAGCCGATCAACCGAAATACGCCCTGGTGGTCTTGTTGGAAGCCGCAGCCACGGCCACCGACGCGGAAGACCTGGGGCGCGAGGTGTTGAAAGAATTGGCGCCAGAGTAACACGAGTCGTATTCCATGTCCGACACATCCTTCTCGATCTCGAACAAAGCGGCTGACCCGACCGTGATGAATCAAGCGTTGTGCGCTGATTTGAGTGTGTTGTTTACGTCGTTCATCGGCGAGCTGGCGCAAGCGATCGCGCAGATCGGCGGCAAGCCGCTGGCGGATCAGTTTGAACAGCAAATCACGCGCTTCGCCGAACAGCATGGTTGGAGTGTTCTGACCGGGTTAGCCCACTTAGGCGATCTGCGCCAACGCGTGCCTGACGTTGACGCTCGCATGCTCTTTTCAGTGTATCTGTCTTATACGCGCTATGCGCGCGCGCTGGCCGGGCAAATACTGGGCGAGCAGATGTTGAAATCTGTGCTGGCGGCGCTGTTGAAACGCCTACCCCCCAATCTGGTTGCCGTTAACGCCCGGTATGAGCTCATTTATCTTTGATGACTCATGGTTAACATACGAATCTGTCTGAAAATGGTGCGTTGGTGAAAAGAACTTCGTTTCTGCCTCTCAGCATCGGTGGGGTGCTGGTAGTCTATGTGGGACTCTATGTCTGGCAGCCGGGTGGGCCGCGGGTCCTGCTGCTGATCACAGATGTCTGCTTTGTGGCCTTTGCCTGGCTGGCGGCCGCCCTGGCACTGAAGGCTAGCCGGGTATTTGAGGTGGGCGTGGTGGCGCGCTGGGCGTGGCTGCTTTTGAGTGCCGGGATGCTGGTGCTGGGCACGGCGGAACTGCTCTGGACCTATCACAACTTTTTCGATCTCCCCGTATCTTTTCCGTCCGCCATGGATGTTTTGTGGGCCATAGGTTATCTCCCGGTATTGGCGAGTTTATTGCTGCAATATCGCACACTGGGCGTCCAGGTCAGCCGGCGACGCAAGTGGACAGTCTTGGCCATCTATCTGGGTGTGTTGCTCGTTGCCTTTATCCCCTTGCTGGGTTCCATCCTGCCGAATCCCGGTCAAGCCGTAGTGATGCAGCTTTTGATCAGTGCCTATTATCTCATCGGCAATTTGAGTGTGGCGTTTGTCGCTGCCCTCTCGCTGTTGTTTTTGGGGCAGGCGTTGGTCAGTCGCCCCTGGCACTACATCTTCCTCAGCATCTTACTGTTTGCCGTTGCTGGTCTGACATTCTCCTACGGTGAATGGAGCAGTCTGTATGCGACGGGCAGCAACTTCCTGAGCGGGGTCGTCGATGTTGCCTACGTGGGTGCTTATCTCATGGCAGCCGCCGGTGGGTACCGCCAGCTGACCTTGCGCCTGGGTGAGTGAACGATGATCAGACGGCGAATCATCGGCGGCTGTCTCGTAGCAGGTCTTGGTCTGACAGCGCTGTTGTTCTTGCACGATCGCTTGTTCTTTGATCCCCTGCTATTTTGTCTCACGCCGCCTCCTTCTGAAGCGACCGTGGTCCGCGCGATCCGGTTTGGGCCGGGCGACGGCGGTTCCGGTATCGGCCCGGATGGCCGTACGTATTCCGTCAAACCGCTCGAATGCCCGCATTGGGCCGGCGTGGGTTCTCCCAAGTTGAAGATGTTGCTGCGCATGAGTGAGGGGCAGGAAGTTGTCGAGGAGAAAATTATTGGTGTGGCGATCATTGACTCGAATAGAGTGGTGGTCAGCCGGTTTTGGTGAGAACCATCGGAGAGCACCACCACACTCGTAGATGTCCCGCGCCGACCCCGTCTGCCTCTGGAGGAGGCCGAAGACTCTCGCCCGTCGCAAGCGGCAACGGGGCCGGTGTAGGAAACTCTGCGGGACCTTCTGCGTTCAAAGCGTTTCGGAAGATCTTCAAGCGTCTGAGTGTCGCGGCGCTTTTAGAGCGAGCCTGCTCACATCTTTCGTGAAATCTCGACGTACTCTGTCCGCGTAATTTTCCCGGCGTCCACCGGCAGCATCGACAACAATTCGGAGATTAATCTGGCTTTCTTCTCCGCGTCGCGCGGCGACCAGGTGCGGCTCTTAATCTCCATGAAATAACCGGGCAGTTCGGGTTGTGTGATGCGGTCGACGTTGACCATGAAGGCCGTCTCTTGATAGATGATGTGATAGCGGCGGCGTTCCTTGTTGATCGCGCGCTCGCCGCTGGGGCGGAAATACTCGCGATAGAAGCGCAGCGACCGATCGGCCCGGGCCG
>JAUQXC010000954.1 GCA_030834825.1 Thermoflexales bacterium | reverse complement strand
CAGCGGCAGGTGTTCCAGCAGCCAATGATGCAGCTCACTCGAGTTTACGCCGCTGTTCATGGGGACAATATACGCCACCAACCGCTTGTCCCCTGGCGAATCTTCGCGCACGATGACGCAGGCTTCTTTTACAGCCGGATGTTGTTTGACGGCAGCTTGCACTTCGCCCAATTCAACGCGATAACCGCGAATCTTCACTTGGTGATCGGTGCGGTGCAGATATTCCAGTACACCGTCGGGCAGCCAGCGCGCCACATCGCCGGTCCGATACATCCGCTCGCCGGTCCGATACGGATTGGGCACAAACCGCTCGGCGGTCAAATCCGGTCGATTCCAATAGCCGCGTGTCAACCCCTGACCGGCTATATACAACTCGCCGTGACAGCCGATCGGCACACCATTCAAATCTGCGTCGAGCACATAGACTTGCGTGTTGATGATCGGTCGCCCAATGGGTAGCCAACCGCCGGCTTGAAAGTCGGCAGGAGTCAGATCGTGGAATGTGGAGCACACGCTGGTCTCGGTCAGGCCATAGCCGTTGACGATTTGCACGTGATCCAGCAATCGCTCGACATCACCAGCCCCCAGTGCTTCTCCGCCGCTGAGGATCAGGCGCACGTGCGGTAAACGATCGTGTTGGGCGTTCACGGCCGCAATCATGGCCGGCACCGTGCTAATAATCGATATGCCCTGTTGCTCGATCAGATTAAACTGTTTCACAAAATCCAGCACTTCCTCTTCTCGTGGCAAGACCAGTGTGCCGCCGCTGCACAACAGCGGCAAAATCTCGCCGACAAAACTCGCCGACGAGATCGATGTTAAGGGCAGCAGCTTATCTTCCGTCGTCGGCTGATATGACTGAATGAACGAGCGGATCAGATTCACCAAGCCATGATGCTCCAGCACCACACCTTTGGGTTGACCAGTAGAACCTGAGGTGTAGATCAGGCAAGCGGCAGTGTGATCCGCCAAAGTGCACCGGGCGGGTGTCTTATCGGCCTGATCGATGATCTCACCCCGCACCAGCACAATCACTCTGGCCGGGGTTGACGGTAAGCGCTCAACTAGATGCGGTTGGGTGAGCAATAATGGTGCTTGTGTATCAGACAGCATCCACGCCAGACGTTCGGCGGGATAGGCTGGATCGAGCGGCAGATAGGCACCGCCTGCTTTCAGGATGCCCAGTACGCCGACGATCATTTCCACTGATCGTTCCAGACACACCCCGACGACCGTCTCGGGCTGCACGCCCAGCTGCTGCAAATATGCGGCGAGTTGATCGGCGCGCTGGTTAAGCTCAGCATAGGACAACTGTGTTGTGCCGCAGATGACCGCGGTGGCCTTGGGCGTCTGGGCGGCTTGTGCTTCAAACAAGGCATGTATCGATGATGGCTCACGCTGCGTTTGGGTTGTGCCCTGCCAATCGTTGAGTTGTTGCTGAATCTCGACCTTGGTCAACAGCGGTAGTTGTGTCACGGGACAAGCCGGATCGGCTACGATGCCATGCAGTAGGACCCGCAAATGTTCTGCCAGCCTCGCGACGGTCTCTGCCTCGAATAGATCGGTGTTGTATTCGAACGAGGCGATCAACTCTCGATCAGCCTCGCCCATGGTCAGGGTGAGATCGAACTGCGCGAAGCAATGCTGCAAAGCCAACGACTCCAGCTGTAAGCCAGCTAACTCCATCTGCGCCCCAGTGATGTCCAACCCAAAGGGGGTCAGGCCCTGTTCGTTGAGTTTATAAGAGCGCTGAAAGACAAACATGACTTGGAACAGCGGTGAACGACTGAAGTCACGCATGGGTTGAATATGATCGACTAATACATTGAACGGATAGTCTTGATGATCGAAGGCACCCAACAGTGTCTGCCGGGTTTGATCGAGCACCTGTTGGAAGGTCTGCCGGGAACTGATTCTGGCTCGCAGCACGATGGGGTTGACGAAGTAGCCCACGGTTTCGGCCCAGTCTGCCTGTGTGCGTCCGGCGGCCAGTGACCCCACACAAAAATCATCCTGCCCAGTATAACGATAGAGCAGCGTTTGGAAGGCTGCGAGTAAGAGCATGTTCAGTGTTACGCCAGTTTGGCGGCTCAAAGCCTTGAGCTGCGTTGTCAAGGCCGCGGTAAGGTGCGTGACATGCACGTTGCCATGATAGGTCTGTACCGCCGGGCGTGGTCGATCGGTGGGCAGGTGCAGCGCCGGTAGTTCACCGGCCAGCTGTTGCTGCCAGTAAGCGCGCAGCTGTTCGCCACGTGGCCCCTTCAACATCTCGATTTGCCAACGTGTGAAGTCGTTATACAGCGCGCGGGGGGCGGGCAGGACGACTGAGCGATTGCTGCATTCGGCTGGATATAATGCACTCAGTTCTTCGGCCAGAATCGCCAGCGACCAGAAATCGGTAGCGATGTGGTGCATGACCAAGAGCAGAATGAAATCAGAAGCGGAGCGCTGGAAAAGATGTGCGCGAAGTAAAGGGGCCTGCTCCAGATTGAATGGTCGATTGGCCTCTTCGCTGATCTGTTGGGCGAGATCAGATTCATTCCACGTCGTCGCATCCACTACGTCGAGGTTCACGGATACGTCATTATGCAGCTGTTGCACCGGCCCGGTTGTAGTCGTTGTAAATGTGGTGCGCAGGGCAGGATGGCGCTCAAGAAGCTTCTGCAATGAACGCCGCAGCGCCGGTATATCCAGTGCCGATCGAATCCGCACGGCGCAGGGCACGTTGTAAGCCGCGCTCTCTGGTGCGAGTTGATGCATGAACCACAGCGATTGTTGACCTTGCGAGAGCAGAGGCGCAATCGGAGAGGTGGAAGCTGCGGGTGTAGCGACTGGTGTGCTGTCGGCGGTCTCGAACTGCGCCAGAATCAGCTTGGCCAGTTCGGTTATACTTGGGCCTTGCAGAACTTCGGCTAAAGGCAATGTTATGCCCAGATTGGTTTCAATCTCGTGCTTCACTTCGATTGCCATCAATGAATCGAGCCCGAAAGCCGCGAGCGGTTGTTGCAGACCGATCTGATCTGAGGCGACATGCACCACGCGCGCCACTTGCTCCTGCAGGTAAAGCGTCAGCAACATCTGACGGGCAGGGCGATCCTGCACAGCACTCAATGCTTTACGGATGAAGCTCGGTTCCGGTTGAATCGCTGGCGTTTCGGTGGGAGTGAAGTCCAGCCGGTTTTGTGCCACCACTTCCAGCGCATTGTCCAGGAAGGCGGCGCGACAGGCGTGGCGTTGAATCTTGCCGCTGGATGTTTTGGGAATGCTGCCCGTCTTGATCAAGACCACGGCATAGACTTGCAGCTCATGCTCGGCGGTCACCGCTTCACGAATCGTCTGCATCACTTCATTAAGATCAACATGGCGATAGTGGCGTTCTAGTTCTTGCACTACGACCAACCGCTCTTCACCTTCGACTTCCACTGAAAAAGATGCACTGCTCGCCATGCGTAACACGGCATGACTCTGCTCGACAGTGAGCTCAATGTCTTGTGGGTAGTGATTCCGTCCGCGAATGATGATGAGGTCTTTGAGGCGGCTGGTGACAAAGAGCTCACCTTGGTGTAAAAAGCCCAGATCGCCGGTCCGCATGAAGGGACCGCGTCCGCTGTCGGCCAGCCGCGCCTGAAACGTCTGCGCCGTAACACTGGGGTTGTTCCAGTACCCTTGGGCCATGCTGGGGCCGCTGACCCAGATCTCACCGATCTCGTCGGGGGCACAGCTGGTCAACCGCTCAGGATGCGCGATGATGATTTCTTGCTGGGGCACAGTGCGCCCACAGCTTACCAGCGATCGGGCGGTGCCGCTCCCTGGCGGTTCTTCGATCACTTGCCGTTGCTGCAAAGCAGCGATGTTGAAGGACTTTACGATCGGCGGTTCGGCTTTCGCGCCGCCGGAAGCGATCAACGTTCCTTCGGCCAAGCCATAGCATGGATAGAACGCTTCTCGTCGAAAGCCACAGGGTGCAAAGGCTTCCGCAAACCGATCGAGTGTCTCTGGCCGAATAGGCTCTGCCCCGCTGAAGGCTATGCCCCAACTGCTCAAGTCCAATGTGGCGCGCTCTTCGGGTGTAATCTTGTCGACGCACAAATCATACGCAAAATTGGGTCCGCCGCTGATGGTGGCGCGAATACGTGAGATCGTCTGCAGCCAACGCAATGGACGCTGGAGAAAATCAACCGGCGACATGAGTATACTCGTGCCTCCGCTATAAAGGGTTCCCAGCATGCCTCCGATGAGGCCCATGTCGTGATAGAGCGGCAACCAAAACACGCCGCGTGAATCGACATTTGTTTCAAAACAGCGCTGAATAGCCGCCAGATTATGCAGCAAGTTGCCATGTGTCAACATGACACCTTTCGGTGTCGAGGTTGAACCGGAAGTGTACTGCAAGAAGGCAAGAGAATTCGCCGTAATCGCCGGAGGTTGCCAATCGGTCGCGAGGTGAGACGTCGCGCGATCGGTCGCCAGCCAGCGCAACTCACGCAAATCGGGCAAATGATCGAAGCGACTTTCTAGGCTAGTTAGAACTTGATCGGCGGTAAGGGCGGTGGTGACTTGAGCATCTGAGACAATGGCTTGTAGGCGAGGCATGGGGCGGTTCAGGCGGGGTGGGTAAGCTGGAACCGCAACGGCACCTGCGTATAAACAACCGAAGAATGCCGCCACGTAGTCCAGGCAGGGTGGGAACAGTAGGAGTATATGTTCCCCAGCGGCATTTAATGCTTGCAGTTGCGCGCCAATCATGCGTGCGCGTTCATCTAGTTCTCCATAGGTCCAATGGATCTCTCCAATATCATCTTCGGCCCAAAACGAGAAGGCGATTTGTTTAGGATGTTGTTTGGCGCGCTGATGAAGTAATTCAACAAGTGTGGACGGCTCTGTTGCAGGATAGCTAGACTGCACTGTCACGAACGTACCTCGGAAATTGGGATGGGTTTTGGCGGGTGAGGCAGGCGTTAGTATAGCATGAGAGGAAAAGACAAAAGTTTGAGGCCTCAAACTTTGCGGGGTAAGGGGAGTCATTCTCACATTCAAACGTTAGCGGTTAAGCGGAGACGAGATTGTCGTCTCCGCTTTTTGCGGTGCTGGCCAAGTGGCCCGAGAGAAGGAAGTCGTGTTGGGGAGAGCCGTAGTGATGCGGTGAAGGCGCAACCAGCGCGCTGCATGGTCAAACGGCGCTCCAATCTACCCACAAAGTGACAGATGTGAAAGACGCCTGCGGCCAGCCGTGATGACTCGGAGTAAATTCGGAGTTGCGCTCCGACTTTTCGGAGCGACATGGTGCGACAATACAAGCTGCCGACATAGGGCAGCGTGCCTTCAGGTAGGGCCTGGCCCTTATCATAGGTTGTCCAGGTGCTGTGGCCAATTGAGGTGAGCGCTGCGGTATCCAGGTTGTGGGCGCCACCCAAAAGTGGTTCAGGCCCAGCCGCGCTCAACAATGCGTGATGTCTTTAGTGCCTGCGTTGCCCGTAAAGCATCACCCCGTATCGCATTGATCTGCTGCTGACACAGACGCAATCTAGATGCTTTAGAATCTAACGCATGAATATTCCCGAGATAAGCTGAGGACATTACAATGACTTACACTTCACACTTCGCTCGTTCACTTACCGTGCTGTTGATCGTGGCCATGATCCTCTCGACAATGCCGTTGCCGGTGTGGGGCAGCATGGCCAGCGGTCACGCGCCAGATGCGCGCCCGATCGTGAATAGCTCATTCGAAGATCTGTCAGCCGCTGCTGTGCTGCAGTTGGATCCAAATGATGTCGGCAACTCCACGCTGCCGGTAAACAACACGGGAGCGCTGCATTTCTCGCCGGCCATTGATGGCGATGGCGATCCAGCGACCAATCCGAGCGAGCCACTTCCCGTGCCGGTCTCGCGTGTGGGCGCGGCTGACGCCGGCGACTTCGTCCGGTACGCCACGATCGATCTTGCCGCTGAAGTACGGCCCGATCGCGCCACCCAGAATCCAGCCGGCGTCAACGTGCAATTCCATATTTGGAATGACAGCCGTAAAGTGGATATCGTCCGATCGGCGCGGTCGGATGCGTGGGGCGCGGCCTTCGTGCAGATCATGTTCGACGATCTGCATCTCGACGGCACATTCTATTACGAGATCAGTGCGCCCGGCTACACCTCGGCTCCCGTACGAACCTTTCGCTTCGATCAGAACACTTACACTTACCAGGTCCAATTTGGCGCGGCGCGTTTGACCAGCCAGGTTGAAGCCGATGGGCGCTTAGTGCTCAATATCGAATCGGATGCCGTGATCGATGATACGCCTGCCGCAGTCCAGCTGGTTGGGGTGCGCCTGGTCGTGACCTCGACGACGCCGACCGAACCTCAGCGCGAGATGTTGCCCCTGCTGGTCGCTCGCCGACTTGATGACCATCACGCCCGAGCTGAGCTCTATCTGGATGCCGGCGACTATTCAATCATGGCTACC
>JAUQXC010000953.1 GCA_030834825.1 Thermoflexales bacterium | reverse complement strand
TGCGCGGGCCGATGCCATTCGGTTTGCTGCAGCTGCGCGTAACGGTCATCATCGCCGCCCGCCACCAGCACCAGTTGCAGCGGCAGACCGGAATGATTCAAGACATGGGTCACCTCGGCTGAGCTACTGCTGCGCTTGCTGCTCACAATCAAGACGGTGGTCAATGCCGGATCCCAACCCAGTTCGCCGCGCAAGGCGGCCTTGTCGTGGGTCTCCTGGCTGAGGCGAGGTTGAACCGGAATCCCGATGACTTCAACCCGATCGGCGGGCAATCCCGCCTCCACAGCTAAATCGCGCACCGTGGGGGTGGGCACCACCGTCAAGTCGGAGTATTCACTGAACCAGATCTGATGCACGGTAATCAGATCGGTGACCACCGTCATCAAGGGAATAAACTTCTTCGTGATGGAGAAGACCGCGCCCAATGCGGCTTGATACAACGGGTAGGTTGAGATGATGACCTCAGGCTGCCAGTCATGCAGCACCCGGCGCATGGCGCTGTAGAGCATGACCTGCAAGCCCCGATCGAGAATGGTCTTGGGCGCGGCATTGTCCGTGGCCTCATAACTGAACTTGTGAAATTCAGGCCGCTCACGGGCGATCCGATCGTAATCGGTTTGGCTATCGCGCAGGAACGCAGGCGTATGCTCGTGATCCAGCACGTTGACGACCTCAAACGTGCACTCCGTTCCGTGTTTTTCTTGCAACGCCGCCGCGATGGCATTGGCTGCGCTGCGATGACCATATCCGGCATCGGCGGTAAGAATGAGAATGCGCTTTTGATCGGCCATGTTTCTCCTTAATCTGTATTCAAACAAAAAGCACGAAGACTCTGGGCGAATCTTCGTGCCGATTGTGTTTCATGTCGATCGTTTATCCTGGCGTGCGACTGATTTGATTCTCATGGGCAATGCGTTCCAGTACCTGGCGCATCACGTCGCGCTCGGCGTCGTTCAACGTGTTGACGAGCGAGCCATTCAACATGGCCTGGCCGAAATCCGAGCGGGCCAGCACTTTCAGGTCTTCGGTGTACACATCGCCCACGATGTCTTCATGGATGATTTTACCATCCTTCATCATCAAGATGCGGTGTGTGCGCCGCGCCACGCGCGGGTCGTGCGTGACGATCATGATCGTCGTGCCGTGCTCGCTATGGAGCGTGTCGAAGACGTTCAGCACTTCGTCGCCGCTGATGCTGTCCAGGTTGCCCGTCGGCTCGTCGGCCAGAATGATGGCGGGTTTGTTGGCCAAGGCCCGCGCAATGGCCACCTTCTGGCGCTGGCCGCCGGAGAGCTGGGCGGGCAGGTGATGACCACGACCCTTCAGTCCCACCATGTCCAACAGTTCCTCGGCGCGTTGGCGTTGTGTGCGCTCGCTGCCGCCTTGCCCTTGCATCGGCACGGTCACGTTTTCGGTTGCGGTCAGTGTGGGAATCAGGTTATGCATCTGGAAGACAAAGCCTACTGTCCTGGCGCGGAAACTATCCAGATCGCGCTGTTGGGCCATATCATGCCCGGCGATGATGACTTTCCCCGTTGTCGGTTTGTCCAGCGCGCCGATCATGTTGAGCAGCGTCGATTTGCCCGAGCCGCTGGGGCCCATCACGGCCACGAATTCGGCTTGATGAATGCGGAAATTGACGTTGTCCAGCGCATGCACTTCTTCGCCGTTGCTGCCATAAGTCTTGGTCAGCCCAATCGCCTCGACGATCACTTTGTTTTCAGTCATAGTCCACCTCGGTCTGTGCCCAGATGAAGGATGAATGGCTGACAAGGTGATTCGCGGATCACCTTGTCAGCGCGTCATCCCGTCATTATTCTCCCACCTGCACATCCACGAACGCCGTCATGCCCCAACGCAGTGCCGGATCGACCTCATCCAGCTGCACGATGACGATGTAGTTCACGGCGCTTTGCCCCGGCGTCGACATCGGCGCGATGTGCAGCACTTTGCCGGTGAGGGTCTGGCCGGGCAGGGCGTCGAACGTCACCTGCACCGATTGACCTTCTTTCACGCGGGCGATGTCGGTCTCGCTCAGGTCCGTCGTCTCGACGCGGAGCGAGCCAAGATTGCCGAGCGTGACGATCGGTTGGCCGGGCTGCGCTATCTCACCCGATCGGGCATTCACGGTCCCGATCGTCCCGTCAAACGGCGCAGTGAGCTGCATCTTAGCGAGCTGCGCCTTGGCGGTATCCAGCGCGACCTGTGCTTGCTTCACGCCCGCCTCGGCCACGGCAATCTGTTCCGGTGAAGCGCCGGCCTTCAACAGATCGAGTTGGGCCTTGGCCTGCTCCATTTGCGCTTTAGCGGCGTTGATACTCGCACCGGCCGCCGCGAGTTCGTTGCGCGTGGCTCCGGCCTTCAACTGGTCGACACGCTTTTGCGCTGCGTTATAAGCTTCCTCAGCCGCGGCCAAAGCGGCGCGGGCTTGCTCTTCCGGGGTCCCCAGGCCGGGACAAACCTCACCATGACCGGGCACTTTGACACAGTCGATGGTTTTGTCATGGGTGTCTTGCGCCACTTTGCGTTGCGCTGCGGCTTGGGCTAGTGCTGCTTCGGCAGCTGCAATATCCGCGCCGCGTGCGCCCGACTGCAACTGGGCGTACTGGGCCTGAGCGCCCTTCCACGCCGCTTCGGCTTGCGCCACGACTTGCTCGGCTTGAGCGACCTGTTCAGCGCGCGCTCCGGCTTTCATCTCGGCCAGCTGCGCTTGCGCCATGGCTAATGCCGCTTCGGCTTGCGCCACCGCCAGCTTCGCGTCGATGTCGTCGAGGCGTGCCATCACGTCACCCGCCTTCACCGTATCGCCGCTCTGCACCTGCAACTCGACGATCGGCCCACCTGCGCGAAAGCTCAAGTTTGCCCATTGTTCAGGCAACACTTTGCCAGATGCCGAAACAACAGCCGGTAACGGCTGCGTCGAGGCTGACGCGTCGGGCGTGGGCGTGGGTGTGGCACTGCACGCAGCCAATAATAGAGCCAATAACAGCGAAAGAATGACCGTTAGTTTTTTCATGATTTCACCTCAGTGAGAGATTGCAGGTTGCAGAACTTGCCGCTTGCTTCATTTCTTTTTATACATTCGTTACGCTGGCGAGGTATTGGGAATTTGCGTCCGTAACATCTCGCCCAGCTTTGGAAACTCGATTGTAGCGTGTTCGTCCATGGACTGCCGGAATTCATCCGTGAAGTAGATGCGCCAGATCGGATCGAGAATTCTGCCGAGGCCCTTGAACCCGGCTTGAAGCGAATGGGTGAGCCTGACGCCCCGGGGATCGTCGACAAAGTCAATGATGAGCCACACGGGCAGGCGCACGATCTGCTTCATTTGCCAGACGATCCTTCGCCCCGGGATCACTTCGGTGACGATGGCCAGCATCTTCACGCGCTTCTTTCCGACGAATTCATCCATGTAGACGATGTTGCCGATGTTGTCGGGATAGCGCTTGATGGTGTGAAATTCGAGATGCGTTCCTTGCCACCACGCTTGATACTCGCGATCGGTGCAGTGGAGCATAAAATCGATCATCTCCGCTCCGGTAATGTTGGATACATGAACTTGCGTTTGAATGGTTAACATGCAGTGTCTCCGTGTACGATTCTTTTAAATGAAGGTTCTTACCACATACCTGGAATCAACCGATAGCGCGTGTGCTGCGTGTAGTCCACATAGCCCGGCAACTCGGCTTGCAGCGTCTTGTCTTCCAAGGCTGTGCGAATAATCATTAGCACGGCTGAGATCACACCAGGGATCAGCGCCCACCACGAACCCAGCATGATCGGCGCCCCCAACATTACCAGGATCATGCCCACGTACGACGGATGTCGCACGTGTCGATAGGGTCCGGTGCTCACGACGGTCTGTCCGCGCTCGGTCTGGATGCGCACCACCTGCGAGAAGAAGGCATTCGTTCCGGTGGCCCACACGACCAACGTGTAGCCAGCGATCACAATTAGCATGGTGCCGATCTGCGTTACTGGTGCAATTCCGCTTGACCAGCGATAACGCCAATCCAATCCCGCCACGATCCACATGATCATCATCATCACGCCATACAAACTTAATAGCGCAGTGTCCCAGGTCTTAGCGCCCTTCTTTGGCCCTACGCGTTCGGCCAATAGTTCAGGGTAGCGTGGAATCACCACGATGGCTGTCGCAGCCACCCAGCCCGTCATGACGATCACCATCGCCCACCCGGCGATCCAGCTCAACGTTCCGGCGGCGAGAAACAGCATCACCGCCAGCATCACGATGCCCATCGATTCGCGCACAATCCAGCGCGTGACACCGCGCTTGACTTGTGGCGACATTCCGTGTTGAACTTGCATTGCGGTACTCATGGCACTCCTTTCTCCAGTGGAGAAATCGGGTTTCTTCGATTCAACTGGAATCGAACGTTTGGCCCGGAGAAACCCGGTTTTTGAAGCTTTACCACACGTTCGGAATCAACCGATAACGGGTATGCTGCGTGTAATCCACATAGTCCGGCAGCTCAGCTTGCAACGTGCGATCTTCCAGGCGGGTGCGGATGACAAAGACAATGCCGATCACCGCGGCCGGAAGCAGCGCCCACCACGACCCGAGCAGCAGCGCGACGCTCGGCCACATGACGAGGATGGCCGAATACATCGGATGCCGCACGTAACGATAAGGTCCCGTCGTGATGACGTGATGTCCGCGATCAGCCTGAATGCGGACGATGGTCGACAGGAAGGGATTGGCGGCCATGGCCCAATAAGTAACCGCCATCGCGAGCAGCAGGGCGATGTAGCCCGTGATCTGCACCGCCAGCGGCATCACCGACCAGCCAAAGCGTCCCGCGTCCAGGCCCGCCACGGCGAACACGGCGAGGAGCATCAGGCTGTAAATGGTCATCAGGACTTTGTCCCAGGACTTGGCGTTGTGCGCGATCTTGCCACGCTCGTTCACCACGTCCGGGTGTTTGCGAATGACCCACACGCCCAGCGTTAAAATCACCAGCACATACGATCCCAAGAAAATCCAGGCGGCAGGCCAGTCCAAGCGTCCGGCTGAGATGAACAACACTAACCCCATCAGCAGGACAGAGATGAGTATTTGAAGAAGCCGGTCGATGCCCGATCGTTCCAGCCGCGGTTTGTGGGCATCAGATTGCGTATGCTGTACCGTTATCATCGCACACCTCCAGATTCTTTGAATGATGTTCGTGTGCAGCGCTTCCGCCCAGCCTAGCTGCGCTGTACGCCTTCAGGCAATGTGCCGATAGCAAAAATCACATGCTGCGTAGCCACGCGCCAGAGTGCCTGTGCGCTCCCATTTGATCGACGGCGGAAGCGCCTCATACACCACATCGTCCATCTGACAGAACAGGCGCGTTAATTCCGGCGCGCCGTAGGCCGTGAGTGTATTCAAATAGAAGCAACGCTGAATGTTAAACGCCACGCGTTGAGCGCTATTTTCAACCCACTCCATTTCCCAACCGGCGGGAGGATAGCTCAGGTGCATCGCCGCATGCACCATCGGGCGAAAGAGCCGGAAGGGCTCAGGCAGATATTTCAGAGCGGCGGTTGTGTGGCGCAGTCCCGATCGCTCAGCGCTGGCATGCAGCAATTGCTCTACCTCGGCCAGAGCTGCAGTCTGATCGGCCTTTTCGGCTTGCAGTACTTGGTAGAGCGCCAGCCCTGGTAGAATGTTCTGTTCCAGATGCTTCCGCAACGCCGGATGATCGTAGTGCGGCCGCGTGTCATACAATTCTTCATAGCGTTGCTGCAGCTTGTCGAGCAATACCTCTGCCTCGATCGTGCCGCGCTTCTGGATCAACACCTGTCGCCATGTCGCCGCTTTCGCTATCTTGGGGTTGGCGCTTTTACGCCGCGCCATCAACAGCCCAACGCTGGCACCGATCACCAGCACACTCAGCCCGATCCACATCCTGCGCCGCTCCATTAAGTTCTGTGCGCGATTGACACTGTGCGTGGAGTATTTCTCAATTGGGTCCATAGTTCACCTCGAAAGGTTTTCCTGGCGACTTTATTCGTACCTCAGCGCTTCTACCGGGCTCAAGTTCGACGCGCGCCAGGCGGGATACACGCCACCGATCGCACCCAGCGCCAGTGCAATCAGCAGCGTCATCGACAGCAAGTTGGGCGATAACGTGATCGTCATGAAGTCACCCCATAGTGGAATGAATTGCATCAGCCACAGAAACAAGATCGCGCTCACCAATCCGACCAGCGTGCCCAGCAGACTCAACGCCACTGATTCCTTCAGCACCATCGCCAGCACCCGCCGCCGACGCCAACCCACCGCACGCAGCGTGCCGATCTCGCGCGTGCGCTCGTACACACTCATGATCATGGTATTCATCATACTGATGCCGCCCACGATGATCGCCAACAGGCCGATACCCCACATCATCACATTCATGCTCTTCATGTCAGGCATATTCTCCGCAAAGGCGCTGGCCATCGAGATGGAGACATCGGGCAGGGCGGCTTCCAGTTGTTTTAGAATCGCTTCGGCCTGTGCCGGATCTGTCACCTTGATGCCATACATCGTCACCTGACGCGGCTTGCCGGTTATTTCCTGTGCATCCCGTAGCGGCAGGACCCCTGCACTTTCCTCGTAAGAGATGCCGGTCTCGTACACACCCACCACACGAAAGCCGACTTCGCCCAAGCGAATCACCTCGCCGATTTGGGTTTTCATCCCCTCCAGCGCTTTGCGGCCCAGGATGATCTCGCGATTGCCCTGCAGCCCCCGCCCTTCGACAATCTTGAAGTGATTGATCGCCGGCTCGTGGGGCGCATAACCGAAGAGCAGGAAGAACGGCATCTCATCCACCGTCATCGCACTAAACACGATGCCCGAGACACTCTCCACACCTGGCGTGGCCGCAATCTGCCGGCCAATCTTCTCGCTGATGGCGCTGTAGGCCGTGTCACTCGCATCCTTCTGCCGCGCCACCAATTCCACATCTGTGCTGACCATCATCTTGTTGAAGCCGATAATGAACCCATCGGCGATGCTGCCCAGCATGACGATTGAGGCCAGTGCGATGCTGATCCCTGTGATCGTCAGGTAGGTGCGCCCGCGCCGCCGTGACAACGAGCGGAACGTCTCGGACTTCACGCGGCTCACTTTCTTGATCGATTCCTTGCCCGCACCGCCCTGATATTGCAGTGCTTCGATGGGCAGCATCTGCGATGCGCGCCAGGCGGGATAGAAACCACCGATCGCGCCCAACCCGATCGCGGTGATTATCCCCGCCGCAATCAGATTCGGCGTTACCGTGCCCTGCAAGTAACCGATGGCCGAGTTGGCGCCGAGCAGCGCGACCATGCCCGCGCCTAACGCACACCCGATCGCTCCGCCGAGCAAGCCCAGCAGCAGACTCTCACCGAAGATCATCAGCATCACACGCCGCCGCCGCCAGCCGATGGCGCGCAGCGTACCGATCTCGCGGGTGCGTTCGAACATGCTCATCATCACCGTGTTGGTCATGCCTACCCCGCCGATGAGCAACGCCAGCAGTGCGATGATGACGGCGAAGATTTGAATATACTGCACCATCTGGGCCTCATCGGCCACTTCGCCCGACTGTGTGACGCTCAAACGCGGGAACTGCTTTTCCAGTCTGGCGCGCAGCGTTTCGACCTGGCGCGGGTCTTCCACCTTCACCTGTATGGCGCCCACCTGCCGGTGCTTTTGCAGCAGCAGCTGCGCATCGCTCAACGAGACGATCGACGCCGCATCTTCAAAGCCATCGCCGCTGCTGTAGATGCCCACCACTTTGAAGGTGCCGCCCGTCAAGCGGATCAGATCGCCAACCTTCGTCTTCATCACCTCGGCAGCTTGTTGGCCCAGCATGATCTCGCGGACGTTGCCGGCCGATCGGCGGGCCTGACCCAACGCCTGCCCTTCAACCACACGGAACTTCTCAAACGCGAAGCTGTGCGGATCGTAACCAAAAATGAAGAAGTAGGCCGCGCCGGGCGCGGAGATGTTGCCCACGATCAAGCCGGTTGCTTCCCGGATGCCGGGTACGGCGGCGATGTCCACAATCGCTTGTTCGTCTACGCCGCTCATGGTGATGTCATAGGAGCCCGCTTGCATTAATGTCAGATCAGCGCCGCTGCCGCCAAACATCGAGGCATAACCACTGCGCATGCCTTCGCCGATGGCGCCCAGTGCCACGATCATCGACACGCCCACGGCGATGCCCAGCACCGTCAACAGCGTGCGAGTTTTGCGGCGAAAGAGATTTTTGAAAATGAAGTTGAACATGATCAGCCTGCCTGAAGTGAAATCGTGATCACGGGCGCGTGGGAGCGCTCAGGCCAATCGGGTGGAAGAAAGCCTACGGAGTCATACCCAGGTGAACACGCAGACGTGAGCTCCGCTCGATTGGCAAGCGCTCGAGCCAGTGATCGTAAAAGAGTTTATGTGTATGAGCATCCGCATCCACGCGCGATCACCTCCTTGCCGTGCTGCCCCGTCTTTTGCTAACGAAGCGGGTGGTCAACTCATCTGCTCCAAAGCGATGCTGGTTGTGTGACCCTCATTCAACTTCCACACACAAATCCACCTGTACGGGTTGATCGCCGTTAAAGCGGCAATCGATCTTTCTGTCGCCAGCGAATGTGGCGCGCATGTACAACCAGCCGCCGTGATGTTTCAGTAAGTTGATGGATTCCAGCTCGCCTCGAGTGGACTCCGTTGCCTTGAGCCACTGGCGCACCGCCGCATCGATTTCCAGGCCACAGTTGGCGCACGTCCAACCTTCCACCGTTAACAGCTGGGTCATCCACTCTTCTAGTTTAAGGCTTAGTTCAGAGCAGAGAAAGGCATTATCAAACAGGACCGGACAGCGCAGCAGCAGGCCGGTATCGAATTGGACGTCGATCGAGTAGCGGGCAAGATCCTCGTCGTTGGTGTTCCAGTGCAAAGTGTAATTGGCTGACATCTTGTCACGATGTCGTGCCATAGGCGACACCTTGGCGCGCGCCAGATCAGCGTTGGGATCCCGTACGGTCTCAATTAGCTGATGCACCGCCGTAAGCGCATCCCGCGTGCTGGCGTTGATTTGATAATCCGCGGCTGCCCCTAATCCTAGTAGTACGGGCAGGCACACCCCCAACAGCGCCAGCGATTTGACACTGAACCCATGACGAGGTGTAGAGGCATCCCAGGCGCGCTCCAGCGCGATCAACCCGATCAGCCCAATAAACAACCCAGCGCCGGCTCCCGCAAGGATGCTGATCCCAGTATATCCTATAGCCGCTCGTGCGAAAGGATACATCACCCGTTCGTGGGGATAAATATCCGTGAAACGCATCAACCAGCTTATCCCGTCGAAGTGGATGTGTCCGCCAAGCCAAGCCAGCAACCCTCCGCCCCCTATCCAGATCAACAGGCTCACACCGGCCCAATGCATGCTGGCGGCTAGCCAACCGACTAAGGCGCTCACCGGTATTACTATCAACGGGCCTAGCGCCAGCTTCATCCACCAGCCTGAATAGTGCGCCTCACGCAGGATCAACGCATCGGGCAGCCAGAAAAACAAGACAAACGCCAGTGCCACGACAACGCCATACAGCGCGCCCGCTTTGCGGATGAAGGGCTGATGAGCGGCAGAGGTGTCAACTAATGGAGTCCCAAGTACATCGGCTTTCATAGTTCCTCACAACCTGGCTTCACATCCGTTAGTGCGCGCTCTAGGATGTGTTCGGGGCAGACGCACGTTCCCGATCCCAGCAGTTCGGTCAAGTCACTCTAGGGCAATTCTGTTATCCTCCCAACTCTCTGGTCTGTCATGCCATTTGCCTGACATTCTGGAGACAAAGTTTAAGATTTCGCCGCTTTCACGATTTGCCCAATCAGTAAACTGCCGATGATGGCCAGCCCGTCGGTAATCAAATAATGTGGCGCACTTTCTTGAAACAGCACCTGCGCCTGCGCGGGAAATTCATCGTCGCCCGCCCACATGACCACGGCCAGCTTCAGACACGGCAGTACTTGAAAAGCGTACCCGGCATTCCCGATGAAGAGTGCGACGCCCTGCAGTTTTTCGCTGGCTAGTTCGAATCTCGCCACTTCTCCAGCGAGCTCGTGGATGAGCACTGCTCCAGTGTAACTTTGAAAGGCCTGCGCGTAAAACAAGCCATTCGGCAACTCGCGAAAGCCGATCCAGCGATCGAGCGACGGCGTTCCGTCGGCGGTGTAGAGGTAGGTCAACAGCAAGCTCTGCATCAGCGAGGGTGGCGCGACTCCGTCGTCGGCGCGTTTCACAGTCCATTCCGCCTGATCGATCACGTATTCACGCCGCAGGAACTCAATGCGCAGGTCGCCCGCTGGATCGATCGTTGCGCCGCTGCGCTCGGCCACCACGGCGCGATCGATTGCGCCTAACTTCGCCTGCGCCTCTTTCACTACCGGTGCGAGTTTATCGATCGGTGGTTGCCACTTGACGTTGTCCATGCCGGTCACTTCTTGCCACACTTGCGCAGCAGCACAATGCGATACTGGCCGCGCAGCAGACTTGGCTCGTTGCGCTCGATCATCAAATCTGGCGGACTGCCGATGAGCTCACTCAGGCGGCGATTGGGATCGGTGCCAAAGAGCGCGATGATCTGGCCCATGCCACGTCGCAGTTTCGAGAGCGGCCTATCCTCGGCTGTGAACTTGTCAAAGATCACCGCTCGACCGCCGGGGCGCAGTACTCGCCAGGCTTCACGGAATGCCACCGCTCCATCGGGCACGACGCTGAGAATCAAATTCAGAACCACCACGTCAAAACTAGCATCTGCAAAATCAAGCGCCTGGGCATTCATTTCCCGCAGAGTTACATTCCGTCCGTTTGCTTTGGCTTGCGCTTTGTGCAACATGGCCGGACTGAGGTCAACCCCCGTGACCTTCACGCCTGCTGGGATGTGTGGCAAATCCAGGCCCGTGCCTACGCCCAAGAGTAATACGCTTTCGCTCGTGCGCAGGTTCAATAATTCAAGCGCCTGTTGCCGGGCTTTACCTGTGAAAGGTCCCATGACCTTGTCGTAAACGGGTGCCCATAACTTGTAGATGGTCTGATTGCGTCGGTTATCCATAGTTTCGTTGAGTTCAATGGTCGTATTCAGCCGAGTTACTCCGCAACACAGCTCTTAACAGGAAAAGTCTAGTATATGCCTAATCGACGGAATCGCTTCTTTCCAGGCGCGCCCTCTGCCGTGAATCCGGCTTCAAGCAAGGCATAAGTGATTGCGGTCTTCAGCATGCCCGGCATTTTGGGGAACTCTTCACGAAAAAAGCCATCAATTGCCGGTTGAGATCTAAACTTGGAAAGCTTCCTGTAAATCTGCGGCACGGTAAGGCCGGTGGGGTGCTCGGCAAGAATTAGCTCTAAGGTATTCACCAAAGTTTGGTGATTGTCGATCAATCGATGGATGAGGGCGGGAATGGCAGCTCCGCGGAATTGATCCTGCTGGTGCCCACCGATCAGCACGTCGACCATGCCAGCATGATACATCGCAAGCGTGGCTTCGAGAATCCTGATCACACGGGCGGCGCTCGAATCGGCCCAGCAGTTGAACCAAGTCACCGTTTCGTCGGAAAGGAAGAGCACCTTGACCTTGGGCAGGTAAAAAGAAACTGAATCCTGAGTATGCCCGCGCGACTCGATGACGTAGACGTCGTCGCGCAGATTCCAACCGGTTAAGGCCAGACCCTGTATAGGAAGCGGCCCCGCGGGAGTGTGTTCAAAGGGCGTGGCTGTTTCCAGCGAAGGTTCGAGCGGTCGAAATTTCGACATGACGCGCGAAACCATAAAATTGACGAAGTGACGGTCGATCAAATCAGGATAGATCCAGCGGAACGGCTTGAAGAGACGAGTGATCAGGCCGAACGGCAGACCCGGTCCGTCCTCCAGGTGATAGTATTCCCCGATGCCGGCGAAATCCGCCTTTGTCCGCGCCGCGTAGTCGAGGAAGGGAATGCCCACAGCCGAGATGTAGTGCTCCTTGGTCAAGGCCGGGATCTCGTGAAGCACGGAATTGTTAGGCGTGTGATCAGGGTGTGCATGGCTGTTCAGCAGCACGAGTCTGTCAAAGGGGCGCAGTCGTTCTGCCGCTTCAATCATCCGCGCTCTGAACACCGGTGTAGCTCCGGTGTCCATTACATACAAGGTGTCTCCCGACTTGTGGAGCACGGCGGATGCGACATCTGGCTCTTTTAATATGAGCGAGGGTTCTAACCCCTCGACAAAGAGGGTGTGATTCGCGATCTCGTGGAGCTGTCCGAACATATCCAATCTCCGCCATCTTTTGATGCTTAACGAGGATGCTCCCTCTTGTCTTTGGGAGGCCTTCCATAATTAAGATTAAAAGGCTTTATAACCAGCGACGTGTTTGCCGACGATACTGCAAGTAAACCTCGCCGTGAGTTTCGGTCAGGTATTCTTCTTCAAGCCTCACTTGAATCTGCAAAAGAGCTTCACCGACCACAAGCATGGCGAGCGTGATCGCATTGGGCAGCATGCAGAACAGCCCCAACAGGGTCATGCGCATTCCAAGAAAGATGGGGTTGCGCGATAATCGAAAAATGCCCGTTTGCGCCCGTTATCCACGCTCGATCGAGTTCAACTCGCAATATAATCTGTCCGGTTCACAGCCGACGCATTCCAGTTGCAGCGTAGCGTGCGCGATGTTGTACTGCGTTTGCAGCATAGTATTGACGCGGCGTTGAATCCCGGCCCCCACGCTGATCGATTCGTTGTCGACCAAGACGTGCGCCGACAAGGCGCGCATGTTTTGCGTGATGCTCCACACGTGCAGATCATGCACGCCGCGCACGCCGTCGATCTGCTGGATGTCATTGACCAGCGCTTCCACATCGATGTCGCGCGGCGTGCCTTCCAGCAGAATCTCCACGCTCTCGCGGATGATCAGCCAAGCATTCCAGACGATGAGCAAGCCAATCAATATACTGACTAACGGATCGAGGATCGTCCAGCCGGTCAGCATGATCAGGATACCGGCGACCAGCGCCCCCAGCGTCGAGAGGGCATCGCCCGCTAAATGGATGAAGGCGCTGCGTTGGTTCAAGTCGTGGTCGCTGCCAGGTTTCACCAGCAACGCCGTGCCCAGGTTGATGCCGAAGGCCAGCGCTGCCACGACCGTGAGCAGCCCGGCTTCCACTTCGGGCGGATTGAGCAGGCGCTGATACGCTTCATAGAAGATACCCAGCGCGATCAAGACCAACGTGGTTGAGTTAAAGAGCGCGATCAAGATTCCGGCGCGATGATAGCCAAACGTTTTGCCGGCATGGGCCGGGCGCAGCGTCAGGCGAATCGCGTACCAGCTGAATGCCAGAGCGATGACGTCCGTCAAGTTGTGCGCCGCATCGGTCAGCAGCGCCAGGCTGTTGGCGATGAAGCCGGCCGCAGCCTCGACGATGACAAAGCCCAACGTAATGAACAAGGCCAGCGCCATCCGGCGAGTTGCCGCCCGCACGAAAGCAGGGGGATGAGTGTGCGCCATATCAGTCGCCGCTTTGAATGTGCGCCACGCCGCGTAGAAACAGATCGATGATATGCTGGTCGTCCAGCGCGTAAAAGACCTGGCGGCCATCCTTGCGGGCATGCACCATGCGGAGTTGACGCAAGTGGCGCATATGATGTGAAACCGCCGATTCGCTGATGCCGGCGGCATCCGCCAATGCGCCGACGTGCATCTCGCCGCCGATCAGCGCCGCCAGTAGTTTGATGCGGCTGGTGTCGCTGAGCGCACGGAAAATCTCAGCCACATCGCTGGCGGTGTGATCGTTGAGCTCGAGTGGTTTGCGGGTGCGGGTTGTCATGATTTAATACCTGAGTATATGTTCAGATGTTGCACTATTATAAAACGACCTACTTGGCTTTGTCAAGACCCAAAATTTGGGATCGCCCTATATAGCGGAGTTCGGGGAGAGGTTACAACTCCAATGTCAAGCTGATCGGGCAGTGATCGGACCCCATCACGTCGCATAGAACGTCGGCGTCGACGACGCGCGTTTTCAGATCCGGCGAGACGAAAAAGTAATCGAGCCGCCAACCCACGTTGCGTTCACGGGCGCGCGTCACCATATCCCACCAGGTATACTTCACTTCGTCGGGATGCAGTGCGCGGAACGTATCGATCAAGCCGGCGGCAAAGAACTCACCCAACGCCACACGCTCTTCAGGCATGAACCCTGAATGTTTCACATTTTCCTTGGGCCGCGCCAGATCGATCTCGGCATAAGCCGTGTTGACGTCGCCGGTAGCGACCACCGATCGGCCTGTGGCAGCATAGCGGGCCACCACTTCCAGGAAGCGCGTATAGAAATCGAGTTTGTGCTTCACCCACTCTGGGCCGCGCCCGCCGTTGGGAAAATAGACGTTGAAGAGCACAAAGCGTTCGAAGTCGCTGATGAGAATGCGGCCATCTTGGTCGAAGCGGGCGTCGTCGAAGCCGGTCTTGATCGAGACGGGCGCTGGTTTCGAGTAGGTCGCCACGCCGCTGTAGCCTCGCTTCTCGGCCGAACTCCAGTCGGCGCGATAGCCGACCGGGTTGAGGAGAGCCGTTGAGAGTTGATCGGGATGGGCCTTGGTTTCTTGCACGGCGACGATATCACCGCCGCACTGCGCCAGCCAATCGAGAAAGCCTTTCTTCTCAGCTGCGCGAATGCCATTCACGTTCCAGGAGTACAATTTCAGTTGTGCCATCAACCTGTTCCTTGTAAGACCTGTCAGGTGAGCTACAGCATCGCTGAGTTTCAACAATTACTTGGCTCACCTGACAGGTCTCTCATTACATCTTCCGCTGGCGATGCAGACTGGGATCCACCACACTTGCCATTTTGCCTCGATCCAGTTGATTGCCCAGAAACGCATTGACCTGTTCGATGAACGGCGGCGGGTTCTTGAGCATCTCGTTGTAGTTTACCTCCAGCCGCTCGACGTGGGGTTGCCGGCTGACCCACTCGTTGACTTGCTTAAGATGTTTCTCGAATAACCGGGCCAACACCTCATCCGGAATCTTGTCCGGGTCTTCGCCCCGGCGGATCAGCATCTGCCGTTGCGAGGCCAGTAC
>JAUQXC010000952.1 GCA_030834825.1 Thermoflexales bacterium | reverse complement strand
GGTTAGGACCGACAAACTCCGACGACTATGCTACATAGTAATGAACTGTTTAGCATACCAATGCGCGATTCGTGACACTCTTCATCGATCCCCATCTCCGCGATGATGCTTTCACGGCGCGCAATCAATAACTCAGGAATTGCCGCTGAAACGATGGCGAGGCTAGTGCACCCCCTAACACCCCGCCCTCTATACAAAGATAAGGAGATTGATAGTGAACAAACCCATTGCCCCACGTGATGTTCTGCAACTGAGCACCCTGACTGTAATATTCAAAGGAGGAATAAAATGAAACAGAGGTTAATATCAACAGCCTTAGTCATGGCCATGGTGGCCAACGTAATAGTTAGCTCGTTCTTAGGGCCCGGCGGAGCCGTTCCTGCCGTGAAAGCCGCGGGAGGGTATGACGATAACTTCGCTATGGTATTAAGCGACAGCAGTCACGGTACAAACAGATATCTGACAACTGTAAACTCCAATGCTTTCAACGTCGAAATGTACAACAATCGGTTTGACCCAACCTTCGGCGACCAGCACATGGCCGGAATCGAACTGTTTCTCCACGGGTATCGAATAGCCACTAACGGTGACATCCATTATCTGCCTACGCCTGAGCAATGGGACGCAACCCCGCCACCGAGCCGCGGCACCAAAATCTTCGATCTCGCTACGAACACCATCACCATGCCGATGACGTTCAGCGGTGCCACGGACGGAACGCTCCTCTATAACCTCGTTGCCCGCCCAGAACCGGGCGGCGTCTTGCTCTCAGTTGTACTCAGCTCGACTTTACCAGAGAGTCTGGCCGGCAAGGCGAGGTTCAACCTGGAATTCATTCCCTCAAGATACGAGAATAAAACCTTCCAGGTAGACAGCACCGGCACTGGAACCTTTGACACCTTCGGCGTTTTCCCACTCCATCCCCAGAGCACAATGTCGGAAACCACACGCCCCAACCTGCCCTCTCAGGCCTGGTACGTAAAAGAGTGGAACACCGACAGGGGTGAATCGCAGCCGCTGCCATTCGCCAAGGGATATCGCTTCACATTTGCCCCCGAGGACGAACTGTACAATATCAGCATTACCTCTGATACAGGAGCACTTGATCTATTTGACGGCCGCGACCGCGCGCAAAACGGCTGGTACGTGCTCAGCAGCCTGATCACCAGCGGCAATATTGGTGACACCGTCGTGCAGTGGCATATCCGCCCGAAGGTGAAGCAGAATTGGGTGCGCGAACCCAACATTGCCTTCAGCCAGGTCGGCTATGCACCCTACCAAGAGAAGTTCGCGGTAATGGAGCTGGACAAATGGGACAATAACTATCCCACGACGGCATCTCTGCTTCGCCTGAATGCTGACGGCTCCAAGGATGTGGTATACACGGACACCGTTACCGCTCCCATTTCATGGCAGCGTTTTAAATATGTAAATTTCTACTTTACAGATATTACGCAGACTGGCATGTACGCGATACGCTATGGTGATCAGGAAACGGAAGTATTCCCGATTGCCAACGACGTATATGATACCTCCTGGCAATCGGCTCTGGACGGCTTCCTCGCAGTCCAGATGGACCATATTGAGGTTCGGGAAGGCAACCGTGTCTGGCATGGCGCCTCGCACATGGACGACGCCAGCATTGGGCCACTCGGAGTTTCCTGGTTTGACGGGATGAGCATGCCGAGCACCCTGCCAGCTTCCATCGTATCAAAAGGAATAACGGTCGGGCAAGTTATTACCGGACTGAATGTCGGCGGCTGGTTTGACGCGGGTGACTTCGATCTTCAGGGACAGAGAGAGATCGAGGTGCTAAATGATCTGATCTATGCGGCCGAGGCTTTCAATAATCTGGACGGTTATGACTCGCTCTCGGTTCAATGGGATGACAAAACAGGCGGATTGGTAGAGATGCACCAGCCTGACGAAGTTCCCGACGTGGTGCAACAGGTTGCCCACGGAATCAAGTATGTCCTGGCACAGTATGATGTTCTCGGCGGCTACGGTGGCACAATGGAGCTGCGCAGACTGCGCCAGTACACCCACCTTGGAGACCCCTCCTCCGACACGGATGGTTACATCTATGATTCCACTTTAGGCGAGGGTGAAATCGTTGAACGTGACGGCCTGGTATACTCCGGAGTTCCTGACGACCGGGTATTACTGCTCAACGGCGGCGGCTTAAACTTTACCAGCAGTCTCACCGGCAATACCAGCGCAAGCATGGCGGGAGCCGCCTACGTATTGGCCGATTATTATCCCGAGCTGGCAACCAAGTGTCTGAACACCGCGCTCGAGATATGGGACAGGGAAAGAACCGGACAGCCGGCAAGTACAAACACCGAATGGAACACGTTGGTTCAGCTGATGTTGGCGACCAACAAGCTGGGAAACGACAGATATGACTTTTTCAAGACCCGTCTTTCCTCCCTGGTGACTTCAACGGTGACCTCGGGCAACATGGGCTCAAGATACAACGCCATGTTCATCATGCCCCTCATGGACGACGCTTACCGGACTACGGTGGAAAATGCCGTCATCACATACACTAATAACATCAGCTATCCCACCACAACCACCCCGTTCGGCGTACAGTGGCCCTTCGCCTCTGGCTGGGGCGGCAGCCCAACCATAATCGGCTTTGGCCAACGCCTGGCCATTATGTACAAGTACTTCCCCACTATTCCTAATTTGAAGACGTATACTCTCCGCGCCGCTGACTATATCCTCGGCAGGCACCCGGTCACCAACCATTCGTGGATATCGGGCGTGGGCACGAAGTCCCACCTGCATCCCTATAACAGCAACCGTGCGGACGAATCCTTCATTCCCGGGTCCATCCTACCCGGATATGTCACGTTCA
>JAUQXC010000951.1 GCA_030834825.1 Thermoflexales bacterium | reverse complement strand
CAAGGCGCATTTGCTTGGCTGGATGGCTTAATCGAATTTGCTCAAAGAACCGCCCCAGACTTTCACCGGCGATGGTGACATCATACTTTGGTCGATCATGACGAATCATCCGACCATTGATGTCGTGGCGTTTGCGTTGGCTGGTCGAAATGCGCGCGTATACACCAAACATCAACAGGATACGTCGTACCTGCCGAGCTAGTTCCAGACTCGATGTGTGAAAGCGAGCCAAAGGATGATTACTTTGTAAATCGACACTGCCATCCGTTGAAAACAGGCCATCGATCAGGCCCGTCAAAAATTGACGGTTGCTGTTAATGTATTCATCTGGCAACTGTTTTTCCGGTCCACGGGCTGGTTGGAGTGGCAATGATTTAACCCAGTCGGCAATCACGCGCCCCGGCTTGGGATCGATCATCATTGATCGGCTGCCTTCGTTGATATAGGTGTACATCTTCTCTACGCCGACTTTCAAGAATGCCTGATTCAGGATTTCATTCCATTCTGTTTCATCGGCATGACTGCTAATGCGAACCACATTCTTTGATAAAGCGTGCGATGTGTAGCAACCATCTCCCACTAACACACCGACCAGAAACCCATACTCCTGATCTGTCAAATTTGCGGAAGTCGCCGGCAAGGGATTATCAGGCACTGTCGATCGATAAACTCGTATCCAATCACCCGGCTTGAGCTCGTCCAGACGCCGCGCCTCGAAGAATTTCGTTCGTGAATCACGCGCGTGGAATTGATGTGAAGCGGTTGCACGCACTACCGCGCCATCCGACAAGTAAACGTCAAAGACTGGCATGGCTTCATTCACTTCAACAGTCGCGACACGCCCCGTTCCCAGCACGGTACAAATCTCGTCGCCTACCTGGATTTGATCGACGCGTCGCCAACCAGCGGGTGTTGCCACCAGCGTCTCACCCGTCATGCATGGATTCGTAGCTTCCAGCTCATACAAGTGCGGCACCGGATTCGATCGATTCGCCGCGTCGAGGAACAACACGCCCGGCTCGCCGTTGCGATAGGCATTCTTGACGATGGCGTTGAATACGTCACGGGCGCGCACGGTCTTCTGAACTTTGCCGTTCTGCGGCGCGATGAGCTCAAAGTCCTTATCATCACGCACTGCCGCCATAAATTTGTCGGTGATGCCCACCGAGATGTTGAAGTTGGTGATCTGATCTTCGCTGACTTTGCAATTGATGAAGTCAATGATGTCGGGATGATGCACCGGCAGCACAGCCATATTGGCCCCACGCCTTGTGTTGTGTGTCACCAGGCCGTACGCCAGATAAGTGTGATTGTCACTCACTTCCAGATCTAACGTGAGGGCTTCGCCTTCTGACTCAACCCCGATCACCTGCACAAACCATTTGTCCTGCGGCGAAATCGCATGTGTGGCGAATTCAGGATACATCTGGCTGAAATCATCAAAAGCCGATCGGGTGAACTGCCGATCGCCGCGCAGATAGCGCAACAGGGCGCGCCGCAAGCGTGGCTTGTTGCTGCGGAAATTCACCCCCCGGCCCCGCGCGTCGACCTGCTCCAGAGTAATTGCCTCAAGTACTGGCTGTAGCCAATAGCGCGGGTGGGGGAGCGCATAGGTGCTTTCACGACGCGTATCGCTTTCCCAGGCTAGGCACGCCGCAAAACGCGAACGCCGATCACAGCCAATCCGTTCACGCCAAGCTTGAAGCCCCACCGTGCTTTCAATCCGAATGTGATAGATCGCGGCCTTGCCGTAGTGCGACGCACCCGGCATGACCGATCGAATTCGTACTGGGCAGCCCAGGCCGATCAACAAAGTGGAGACCTCTTCCACCAAGCGCGGAGAAGTGGTTGTTAAATTGGGATAACCATGGCTGAGGCTGCCATCTGCTTCAAATAAACCGCGCAAGAAAGCGCCGACGACCTCCGGGGGCGACTGACGGATCAAACGTGGCACACTAGCCGTGCGGCTGCGGCTCTTGGTGAGTCCGTTGATTTGCAGGAATTCCTTGACAGCTCGATTGTCCATGATCAAGGTCACCGATCGATCATTCACCTTCTGCTGCTGATGCACGGTGACGCCAAACAAGCGCTCAAGTAGCGCGGGCATTTCAGTCATCAGGTATGAGTGATGCGCCACGCTGACGCCGACACGATGATCATCCACCGAGCCTGCCACGAAGCCATCGCCAATGAGATAGCCGAGCAAGAATGCTAATTCTTCATCCAAGATGGTGGGGAGTTTCGGCCACACTTGATTGCCATGCGCTGGTCGTGGCTGGCGCAGCGCCTGCAATTGACCGCGCTGCTGGCCCAGCTGTACCATCATCCAATCACCGGCACGTAATTCATTCAGTTGACGCCACTGGGGTCCTTGATCAGTCATGATTTTGACTCGATGTTCAGGCGTACCAGCCAAGCTCAGCCCTTGTCGAGTGTGGACACGCAAAATAGGTGCAACGCCGTTGTTGTAAGCACGAGGCGAAGCACGCCAGCCTTCATCGGTGGCAGCTTCCAGATGATGCTCCTGCCATCCGGACTGTCGAGTATCGGCCAGCTCATCAAGGCGTAACAAGCCTCTGGAAGTAAAGACCAAAGTTTCTGGTAATAGACAGCCCCCTTGTGCGATCTCCCCGAACGCCTTGTCATACACCCGCAAGAAACCGACGGGGCCGGTGGCCTGCCCCGCACTGGAAGCCACATAGGTGCCCTTGGGACGCAGCTGTCCAAAGCTAAACCCGTTGCCGCCACCCGTCTGCTGGATCAACGCCGCATCACGCAAGGTCTGAAAAATGCCCGCGCTGTCGCGGCCCATATCATCGCTGATCGGGAGTACGAAACAAGCAGCCAGCTGGCCCAGTGGTGTACCCGCTCCGGTAAAAGTCGGCGAATTCGGGAAGAAACGCAGTTCGGTTAAGAGCCGATAGAAAGCTTGCTCGGTCGCTTCGACATTGGCGCCGTGATCACGATCGGGTTCAGCCACGGCCCGCGCCACACGCCGGAACATGCCTTCAACGGATTCATTCGGTTGACCATCAGGCCCACGGCGCACGTAACGTTTCATCAAGACCACCCGCGCGTTATCCGTCAAGGGGATCGGTTGTTCATCGGTTTGAGTGGTTACAGCTTGAGTTGTTTCCAACATGGTCATCCTCCTATAAAGTTCAGCCAGTTCAAAACTGCCTTGATCTGCCCCACACCCTCCGGCAGAAATCGTCCAGAGAAACAGAACGCCCGCGCGCGCCAAGGGATACTTCACCCCAGGCACGCGCGGGCGACCAATTAACGTTCGAGAATTTTATCGATCTCGCGCCGGACGCTCTCCA
>JAUQXC010000950.1 GCA_030834825.1 Thermoflexales bacterium | reverse complement strand
AAGGCACGTTATACGAGAAGCTGCCGGATAACGCTGTGCGTTGTTACGCTTGCGCCCATCGCTGCCTGATCCGCGAAGGGCGTGAGGGCATCTGTCGCGTACGCTTCAATCAGGGCGGCACGCTCTACGTGCCGCATGGCTACGTCGGCGCACTCCAAGTCGATCCTACCGAGAAGAAGCCATTCTTCCACATTCTGCCCGGCTCGCACACGTTGACGTTTGGGATGTTGGGATGCGATCTGCACTGCGCTTACTGTTTTACCGGCGACACACTGGTGGTGACTGAGCGCGGCCCCGTAGCGCTGGCCGATTTATTCGCTTCTGCTGCCCGCGTTGAACAGACACCTGAGGCTGAGATTGTTTATCCAACTGATCGTCGCGCCATCACGGCTCCCGGTGCATCTCGTGCAATTCGCGCAGTCTTCCGGCATCCTTATTTTGGGAAACTCACTGTCATTAAGCCGTATTACTTGCCGGCATTACGCTGCACGCCCGATCACCGCCTGTATGCAACTGATGATCCCGCACATGAGCCGCACTTGATTCGGGCACAGCATTTGACCAGGCAACATTACCTGGCCATTCCCCGCCAGCATATGTTCTCAACGCCGCAAGCGATCGATGTGGCGTACTTGCTTGCTCAGTATCAAACGACCTACCAGGTCACCTGGGACTTGACCCAGCAAGAGCGCCGCTATATCGCTGAAGCATCGGCTCAGGGCAAGACCTCTCAGGAAATCGGTGCAGCTGTTGGTACTAGTGGATCGTACATTCGCCATGTCCGGCGTAAGCTGGCGCGTGGCTTCGGTGCCGATACTCGGACGAGTGGCCCCTTGATTGAAGATGGTGCAGTACGTTTCCCGCATGAGCGCCAACCGGGCCTGCCCTTAATCGTTAGTCTGGACGTGGATATGGCGCGCCTGCTCGGTTATTACTGTGCAGAAGGATCAGTTACGACCAGCCCAACACGCCCCAACAGCCATGTGCTGAACTTTAGTTTTTCGCACGCGGAAGTCGCTCAAATTGAAGAAGTGCGTGGGCTGTTGCGGAGCCGGTTAGGTCTTGAAGCTAGGGTGGTGCAGCGCCCGACAACGTTGTCCGTGGTTGTGAGCAAAGATTCGGCGGCGTTGTTATTCAAATCTCTAGCGGGTTATCGGGCAGCTGCGAAACGAGTGCCAGTCCAGCTGTTTGACGCGCCCCGCCCGGTTGTCGAAGCATTCCTCTCGGCCTATGTTGCGGGCGATGGACATCGCTACGACAACGGCAAGTTCAGCGTCACAACTGTGTCGCGTGAGCTTGCTTATGGCGTCGCCTGGTTGGTCTTAAAACTCGGACACCTGCCTGCGCTGTATGACACGGCGATATCAGAAACGGGCTTCGTACAAGGGCGTCAAGTACATCGTTCACCTCATCAATACACGGTGACCTGGTATGTTGATTCCGCCGTGCCGCGCCAAGTGATTGAAACGGAGAAATACTATCTTGTCCCGCTGCGTGAGATTGCCGCCGTTGACTTCGCTGGCGATGTGTACAATTTGGAGGTCGAAGAAGATCACAGTTATCTGGCCGGGTTCTTTGCGGTGTCTAACTGCCAGAACTGGCTCACCTCGCAGGCGTTGCGCGATGCTGAAGCCGGTGTCGCACCGCAGTTAGTAACGCCGGAGCAGATGGTGACCATCGGGAAACGGTATGGTGCGCAACTGTTTGGATCGTCTTACAATGAACCGTTGATCACGACCGAGTGGGCGGTGGAGGTCTTCAAGGCCGCGACGCAGGCTGGTTTCCGCTGCGTGTACATCAGCAACGGCAATGCTACGCCGGAAGCGTTAGATTACTTGCAACCCTATCTGACCGGGTATAAGATCGATCTCAAGTCGATGAACGATAAGAACTACCGGCAGCTGGGCACGACGTTGAATCATGTGCTGGATGGAATCAAGCTGGTTCACGAGCGCGGCCTTTGGACGGAGATTGTGACATTGGTCATACCGGGGTTCAACGACAGTAACGAAGAACTGTGGGAGACGGCCCGCTTCATCGCGTCGATCTCGCCCGACATTCCGTGGCATGTAACGGCTTTCCACAAAGACTATAAGATGCTGGACCCCGCCGACACCACGGCGGACGATTTAGTTCGGGCTGCCGAGATCGGCTTGGAAGCGGGTCTGCACTACGTTTATGCGGGCAACTTGCCCGGCCGCACCCGTTCATACGAAAACACTTATTGTCCCACGTGCAATAAGCTGCTTGTCGAGCGTGTGGGGTACCGGATTCGCGCGAACAAACTGGCGGGGCGCGGCACCTGTCCCAAATGCAACACCCCCATCCCTGGAATATGGAAGTGAACGATCATGACGGAGTCCCGTGTCAAAATGCTGATCACGTACGATGTCGTGCCGGAATTGCAGCAGGCCTACTATGAATTCGTGTTGGGGGAAATGATCCCGGGCGCGCAGTCCCTGGGGTTGGTGCTCAGCGAAGCGTGGCACACTGCTTACGGCGATTATCCGATCCGCCTGAACGGCTTTGTGGCGCGCAGTAAACCGGAACTCGATCGCATCCTGGCTACTTCCGAGTGGCAGCAATTGGAAGACAAGCTGAAACGATTCGTCAATGGCTATCAGCGCAAAATCGTGATCTATCGCGAAGGCTTCCAATTCTGAACATGTTTTCACCGAGTGGCCAGGAACGGTCACGCTTCTTCTCCACGCCCTTCAGCCTCGCTAAAACTGTGCTATAATCAGCGCCGCGCGATCTTTGTCATCGGCTGACCCGGTGGGCAAAGATTGTTTTTTGTGGATAGCCCAACACACAGAGAGGTCGTCCTTGTTGCGTAGTCCATTTTGGAAAGAACGGCGTGTTTTTGTCACCGGCTGCACAGGCATTCTGGGTTCCTGGCTGACCCAGGCGCTATTGGATGCTGGCGCCGACGTGGTTGGCCTGATTCGTGATCGGGTGCCATTATCGAACCTCAGGCTGAGTGGCGCCGAGCAGCGTATGATTGCCGTCGACGGCAACATTGCCGATGGCGAATTGCTGGAACGCGTACTGAACGAATACGAGATCGAGGTCGTGTTCCATCTCGCGGCGCAACCCTTGGTGCGGCTGGCGAATCGTGCGCCGCTCGGTACGTTTGATACCAACATTCGCGGTACCTGGCTGTTGCTGGAAGCCTGTCGTCGTTCAGCCACGGTGAAGCGCATCGTTGTGGCTTCTTCCGATAAAGCCTATGGGGACCAGGACATATTGCCTTACTCCGAAACTGCTCCGCTGCAGGGCCGTCATCCATATGACGTTTCCAAATCCTGCGCGGATTTGATCACCCAAGCGTACTACACCACCTATCAATTACCGGTCGGCATTACCCGGTGCGGCAACATCTATGGCGGCGGCGATCTCAATTGGGATCGCATTGTACCGGGCAGCATGCGCAGCGTCCTGCGTGGCGAAGCGCCGGTGATCCGCAGTGACGGCACTCTGCAGCGCGACTACCTGTACGTCGCCGACATCGTCGAGGGTTACTTGCGCTTGGCCGAATGTCTGGAAGATCCCGCGCTGCACGGGCAGGCCTTCAACTTCGGCATGGACGATCCCCATTCGGTGTTGGAGGTGGCGCAAGCCATTATCTCCATCTGCGATTATCCTGAGCTTAAACCTATTGTATTGAATCAAGCCAGCCATGAAATCCAGCAGCAGTACCTGGCGAGTGACAAGGCCCATCGTCTATTAGGCTGGTGCGCGCAGTATTCGTTGGAAGACGGTCTGCGCCAGACGTTGGCCTGGTATCGTGAGTTTTTCCATAAATCGGCATGAGGCCTGGCGCAGGGTCACCTGACAAATCCCACCGCGCGAACTCAAAATCATTTTGCCTAAATTATCCATCATCATTTGTGTCTATAACGAAGCTGCCAGTGCGCTGCCCGTCATCGAGAAGGTGCGCGCGGTACAACTCAGCGAGGGCTGGTCGAAAGAAATCATTGTCGTCGATAATTGCTCGACCGATGGGACGCGCGAGCAGCTACAAGGCCTGACCCAGCCTGAGGTGCGTGTGATTTACCATGCGCAGAATATGGGCAAAGGCGCCTCGGTGCGTACCGGTTTCCGTGAAGCCGGCGGCGACTACGGCGTGATTCAAGATGCCGACTTTGAGTATGATCCGAACGAGTTGACGTTGTTCACCGCCAAGGCCAGTGAAAGCGGCGCGGTTGCCGTCTTCGGATCACGGACCCTGGGCGGACGGCACATCTACAAATATGCGCAGAACTATTGGGGTGTGCGTTTGTTGACGACGCTGACCAATCTGCTGTTCGGCGGACAGCTCAGCGATGTGGCCGTCGCGACAAAGATGGTCAAGGTCGAGGTGTTCCGCGCGTTGCACTTGCACGGTTCGGCGTTCGATCTGGATTTTGAATTGCCGTGCGCCCTGTTGAAGCACAAGCACTCGATCGTGGAAGTGCCGGTGTCCTATCAGCCACGCACGATTGAGGAAGGCAAAAAGATTCGCTGGACCGACGGTTTACATGCCCTGTGGGTGATTCTGAAGATGAGGTTGAGAGGATGAACGTCGTCGTCACCGGTTCCATTGCATTCGATTACATCATGTCGTTCCCGGGCCGTTTTAGCGAGCATCTGCTGCCCGAGCAATTAAAGCACATCAGTCTGAGTTTTCTAGTCGACTCGATGAAGAAGCAGCGCGGCGGCTGCGCGGCCAACATTGCGTACAACCTGGCGTTATTGGGCGAGCGGCCGCTGTTGATGGCGACCGCCGGGCAGGACTTTGGCGAATATCGCAAATGGCTGGATCAACACGGCGTCGATACTTCGACGGTGCGCGAGTACCCCGATGAGTTCACCAGTTCATTTTTTGTCAGCACCGATCTGGATCAGAGCCAGATCGCCAGTTTCTACATCGGGGCGATGGGGCGCGCCGGCGAGCTGTCGTTCAAAGCGTTGAACCCCAGGCCCGACATTGTGATCATCTCGCCCAACGATCCGAAAGCGATGACGCAGTATGTGCGCGAATGCAAGGAACTGAGCATCCGCTACATTTACGATCCCAGTCAGCAGATTGTCCGCTTGAGCGATGAGGAGCTGCGCGAAGGCATCGCTGGCAGCGCCATCACCATCACCAACGACTACGAGTTCGAGATGCTGCGCAATCGCCTGCACATGGATGAAGCCGCTTTCTTGGACTGCGCGCAGGTGTTGATCGTTACACGCGGCGCGGATGGCTCTACTATTCTGACGCGCGCGCAACGCTATGATATTCCGGCGGTGCTCACCGCCCGGCCCATCGATCCGACCGGCGTGGGCGATGCGTATCGCGCGGGTTTGATTCGCGGCCTGGCCTTGGGTCTGCCGTGGGATACAATCGGGCGGGTGGCGGCCCTGGCGGCCACCTACGTGATGGAGAATCACGGGCCGCAGAATCATCAATACACGCGCGAGGAATTCGTGCAGCGCTATCGGACTCATTTTGGAAACGGCGGGTTGGAAGGCCTGAAGTGAGGGATAAAGCGTAAAACGCGAAACGTAATTGATTACGTTTTACGAACCATGAAGATCACTTCACTAACTGATCCTAACCGCATTCGCGAATTCCTGCTGACCGATCGCTTCTTTGCCGATTACGCGCAGGGCGATCTGGATCCGGCGCATTTTCAGTTCACGCAGTGGTTCGGCGCAGAGGAAGATGAGCGACTCCGCGCGCTGGTGATGCTCTACCACGATCTGACCCCGCCCATTTTTTTTGCGACGGGTGAAGCGCGCGGGATCGATCTGCTACTCGATCGCGTGATACAGCATCCACGACTGAGCTTAAGCATTCGCGAAGAGCATCTGCCCGTCATCGAGAAATTCTATCGGACTGCGCCGGTGCCGATGTTGAAGATGGCGCTGCTGCCGGAAGAATTTCGGGCGACAGATCAAACGTCATTGCGAGGAGGCCGTAGGACGACGCAGCAATCTCCTCTGGCTAAGAATGAGATTGCGTCGCGCTCCGCGCTCGCAATGACGAGGTTAAATGTCTCGCACATGCCCTTGCTGGAGGAATTGTACTCGCACGGCGGTGGTGACGCTTTTCGGCAGCGATCATTGGAGCAGGGCGTGTTCTATGGCTTATTCGAGAGCGAACGCTTGGTTTCCGTGGCGGGAACGCACATCGTGTCGGGGAGTGAGCGTATCGCGGCGCTGGGTAATGTAATGACGCATCCCAACTACCGCGGTCAAGGATTAGCGACTATTGCAACCAGCGCGGTGTGCAAAGAGTTGCTCGATCGTGGCATAGAGATGATCGGGTTGAGCGTGAGCCGATCGAATGACGCCGCCGTCCGGGTATACGAAAAAATCGGGTTCAAACGTCATGTCCCGTTCTATGAAGGGACGGCGGTGCGAAAAGACGATCATGAGTTTGCCAAAGAATAACACTCGCCGGAATATAGCAGTGTTGGTTGGTGGCGTAGTCGGTGGACTTTACGGCCTACTATCAGAATGGCCAGCTGGTTGGCTTCATCTTATTATCATGATCGTTGCCAATGGATTAATCTGGAGCGGCATAGCCTACTTGGCTTTTATACAGATCATGCCGAAGAGAACTCGTGGAACATTGGTGGGTGCGGTGATAGGCGTAGTGTTAGCATTGCTTACGTCTGCCACTTTTTCTTACGGATCTTCGGGACCTTATAGTGGCATTGCCGCCATAGGCAAGAACATCGTTGCTGGTGTAGCCGCTGGCGCACTTATTGGCACTGCGCCGCGCGGGGCATTGATTGGATCGGGAACTGGTGCAACTGTTGCGTCGATACTCCTCGGACTGTATGTGATGCTGGTGTCCTTGAAGAGCAGCTATCAATACAACTTTGTGTTACTGTTTCTCACCGTAGCCTTCCTGGGCGCGTTGGTGGGTACAGTGCCTGGAGCTTATCTTGAACTCGCCAAACGTAGTAGGATGAGCAACCCACACCCGTGAAAAAAGCAATCTGAAATCCAAAATCTAAAATCGCAAATCAGAAATGGAGCCAAGATGACCGTTGAACATCATGTGAAGAAGTTGGATCTCGCGACCGGCGGGCGCTACCGCATCGAGTGGGCGGAGCAGGAAATGCCGGTGCTGCGCACGATCAAGAAGCAGTTCAAGGAAACGCAGCCGTTGAAGGGGCTGCGCATCAGCGCGTGCCTGCACGTCACCACCGAAACCGCAAACCTGATGCATGCGCTGCAATTGGGCGGCGCCGACATCGTGTTGTGCGCGTCGAATCCGTTGAGCACGCAGGACGACGTGGCCGCGTCACTGGTGGCGAATTATGAGATCCCGGTGTACGCCATCAAAGGCGAGGACAACAACACGTATTACGAGCACATCAAGGCTGCGCTCGATCACAAGCCGCACATGACCATGGATGACGGCGCGGACCTGGTGTCGCTGCTGCACAAGGAGCGCCGTGAATTGCTCGATGGCGTGCTGGGCGGCACGGAAGAAACCACCACGGGCGTCATCCGTCTGCGGGCCATGGCGAAGGAAGGCGCGTTGTAGTTCCCCATCATCGCCATCAATGATGCGAACACCAAGCACATGTTCGACAATCGCTACGGCACCGGCCAGTCCACACTCGACGGCGTGATCCGCGCGACGAACGTGCTGCTGGCAGGCAAGACGATCGTGGTGGCCGGTTACGGCTGGTGCTCGCGCGGCATTGCGTTGCGGGCGCAGGGCATGGGCGGCAACGTTATCGTGACGGAAGTCGATCCGTTGAAGGCCTTGGAAGCAGTGATGGACGGTTACCGTGTGATGCCGATGACCGAGGCCGCCTGTCTGGGCGACATCTTCATCACCGCGACGGGCGACATCAACGTGTTGGATGAGCGGCATTTTGGCTCAATGAAAGATGGCGCGTTGATCGCAAACTCCGGGCACTTCAATGTGGAGATCAACATCCCGCAGTTGGCGGCGATGTCGCAGGATGCGCCTCGCAAGGTGCGAGAGTTCGTCGATCAGTACACCTTGAAGAGCGGCAAGCATATCAACTTGTTGGGTGAGGGTCGCTTGATCAACCTGGCCGCTGCGGAAGGGCATCCCGCCTCGGTGATGGATATGTCCTTTGCGAACCAGTCACTGTCGGCGATGTACATGGCGCAGAATGCCAAGTCGTTGAAGCCCGACGTGTACACCGTGCCCGAAGAGATTGACAAGGAAGTGGCGCGCTTGAAGCTGGCGGCGATGAACGTCAACATCGACGTGCTGACGCCGGAGCAGGAGAAGTACCTGGCCTCGTGGGAAGAAGGCACGTAGGCGCTTGCCGATAGCGGATGGCAAATGGCAGACCCTGATCGGGCGGCGGAGTTCGATCGGGGTCTGTTTCATATAAAAACTTTTGCGGCGCGCTTTGAAATCCGGTATAATTGCCTGGGAAATCTATCACGAGGAATTGAAGCTTGCGGGCACTCATCACTGGGGTGGCGGGGTTTGTCGGTGGGCATCTGGCTGAAACACTGTTGGCTGAGCCCGGCTGGGAAATCTGGGGATCGATCATTGCCGAGAGCGATCGGGCCAATGTGATCGAAGGGGTCCACACTCTTATCACTGATCTGCGCGAGCCTGA
>JAUQXC010000949.1 GCA_030834825.1 Thermoflexales bacterium | reverse complement strand
ATGCCCCCGATTAAATAACCGGATAGCACGAAGAATAAATCGACACCACTCCAGGCTGCACTAAGCACTAAACGTAGGGGAAGTGCGAATGGCCCCGCATCCAGGGGCACGGTGACAGCGACGTAATGCCAGATGAGGACTAACAGAATGGCAATCCCGCGCACGCCATCCAACTCGGGTACACGCGGTTGCGATAAATTTTGTTGTTCAGTCACGTGGCCATCCGCCTCTGGCCGTATTTGCGCATCGGCTGGTGCTCAATTTCAATTGGTGTTAGGTTCATATCTGGTTTCTGTGCGAGAGGATAGCTTGAACAAGTTGGTTGAGATAGCGCTCATCTTCAATGGGGTAAACCAGCCTGGTCCGGGCGGCGAGCTCTTTGGCTATCTGGCCAAACAAGTCCAGCGTGGCAAATAAAGCGCGCTGCAAGTCTTCCGCCTGATAGGCCGCAAACGTTTGAGGCAACGCCGCCAGCGCTTGCCAATCGGCCCACTCATCCAAAAAGCGCCCATCGTACCAAATATCGCATCGCTCAGGCTGTACGGCGGCCTGCCATTCCAGCACCGTCAACAGGTGCTGTTTCATCTCGCCGTCGCACACCTGTTTGGCCCGCCACAGATCATTACGGCGGATGAACTTGGCTGCTTTGACGGCATCCAGCCACATACGATTAAACAGCTCGGCAAATTCAGCCGGCGTTGGTGGTCGTGGCGCGTCGAGCGGCGGCAGGCGCAATTCAGGGGGAGCGCCGGTTTTGTCGATCAGAACGCGTACACCGCGCTGCAGGACGTTGGGGTAGGGGAACGCGTCGAGCATGGCTTGCAGTGTGGGGGGCGTCGCCGGATCGATCGAGAGAAAAGCAACATCCAGCTTGCAGCCATCATCATACAAGGCCAACCATTCGCGATCGTGTTGTCCGAATGAGTGGGAACGGGCAGCTCGCACCTGCCCGAAAACGTTCAACCACGTGCCCTCGTTGAGGTAAAGAGCGGTATCCGAGGCGAAGGCGACCAGATCGAGATCAGACCATTCATCGGCGGGACGATGCGCGCGGGCGCGTGAGCCAACGACGATGACGGCCTGAATCGCAGTTTGAGCCTGGGACCAGACGGCAAAGCGCTGCTCAAGTTGGAGATAAGCGTCAGGAACTGGCCGCATGGTGGCTTCGCCGAAAACAAGACTGCCCCTGATTTTGTCATCAAGGGCAGTGGGCTGTTTATTCGCGCAAGTAATCGCGCAGTTTGCGGGCGTGGGTGGGATGCCGCAGCCGTGACAGGGCCTGTGCCTCGATCTGCCGGACGCGCTCGCGGGTGACGCCCAGCTTCTTGCCAACTTCTTCCAGCGTATAGGATTGGCCGTCAACCAATCCATAACGCAGCTGTAGAATGCGTACTTCGCGCGGCGGCAGGCTGTTGAGGATTTCGGTGATTTGCTCGCGCAGCATATTGCTGGTCACGGCGTCGATCGGCGCGACCGAATCTTCGTCCATGATGAAGTCGCCCAATACCGAGTCTTCATCTTCGTCGGTCGGCGTTTCCAGTGAAATGGGACGCCGGGCGACTTGAATCATCTGCTCGGCCTTCTTCACCGGTACTTGCATGGCCGTGGCTAACTCTTCAGGATTGGGTTCGCGTCCCAGCTCCTGGGTCAGCGAGTGGCTGACCCGGATCAACTTGTTGATTTGATCGCCCATATGCACCGGGACGCGGATCGTGCGTCCCTGATCGGCGATCGCGCGCGTTACGGCTTGTCGAATCCACCAGGTGGCATAGGTACTGAACTTGTGGCCGCGGTGGTAGTCGAATTTGCGCGCGGCGCGAATCAAGCCGATGTTGCCTTCCTGAATCAGATCGAGGAACGGCACCCCGCGTCCGATATACTTCTTGGCCACGCTGATGACCAGACGGCTGTTGGCCGTGATCAGGTGTTCGCGCGCCGCCTTGGCATCGATCATCACGACTTCCAGGTCCTCGCGCTTCTTGGGCGTGAGGGTGTCTTTCTGCAAGCGCTTCATCGCGTTTTTGCCGCGCTCGATGCGCTTGGCCAATGACACTTCTTCTTCGGCGGTCAACAGCGGAATGCGGCCGATTTCCTTAAGGTAGAGGCCTACCGTATCATCCGTCTCTATGGCGGCGACGGTGCCGTCGTCCAACTCGTCGGTGATTTCTTCTTCTTCGGGGGCTTCTTCTTCCGGCGCTTCGCCAATTTCGATGCCGTGTTCGGTCAGCGTTGCGAAAATCTCATCCAGCTGATCGATGTTGGTCTCGGCCTCCGGGAACAGTTCCAGGATTTCATCGTACGTGACGTACCCGCGCTCTCGTCCGATCGCCAGCAGCTGCTCTTCCGCCGTGCTGAGAATCGTATCCTCCACAATCAATGATTCGCGGACGATCGTGTCCTTGGGCTCTTTATCCTTTTCCTGAATCGGCTTCAGCACTTTGTCCTTAACAGCCACTTTTGTCACTTTCTTTGCTAGAATTGCCAAATTGCTCACCCACTATTCGATTGGCCTCAGGGAGGCACAAGATTACAGAAATAAAGAGCACCTATGTGCGCTTTCTGTGTGGGCACATCGTGCTCTTAGATCTAATGCGCAGGCCACATTGTGGTCCAAAACTGCGCTGAGTACATAGTACAACATTTAACGAGGCATTGTCAAGCACTAATATGAAAGCTATATGAGAACCGTGAAATTTGTTTCTAGTCATGGGTTAAGTTGTGGGTTCGTCTCAAGAATAGATATCCACACCCGATCTTTATGTATCGATTATCTTTGCGAGATTGACTGGATGATGAATTGTTACAGAAACGGACCTTCTCATCGTCCCAAAGAAAAAGGGTTATTTCAAAGCAATCCAAAGCATCGTTGATCGCGATTGCGGGATCTGCACAAACCGCTGGCGCTACTGCTGGTTCACAAATCTGAACCTGGCGCGAAAAGTGCCGACGAATTGCGATCCGATCGTAGAGGTGGTCGCTTTTTTGCCTGTTGTTGCGCAAATAATCTCTCCCAGATCAATCTGTGTGAAAACACAGGTCCCTAACAAAATCTTGTGATTCCATTGTGCTTCTTTCCAAAATATGATATGTTATATGCCACTACGCCGCTAGTGAGATGTGGTACTTGACCGATTTCGCAGGTTGCCTAAAATACACTTGGCGTTTTAAGGGCTAACAACGCCTAACCTCACCCTTACCAGGTACGATCAATTGATGCTTGTTCTCTCCTCACCAATACCGCGGTCTGTACCTCTCAGTCTTGGGTTGATCGCACAAATCTATCATTAGGAGTCAGGAGGCAGCGTGGATACGGGTATTCTCGGTTTAGGGAGACACGGTCTTAACACGTTCGAGCAGATTGCGATCGTGTGCGTGGTCATCACGGCATTTATCAGTTTGGGTTACGCCTGGTGGTTGCGCGGCAAAGTGCTCAAGAATGACAAGGGCACAGCCAAGATGCAGGAAGTGTGGAACGCCATCCGCATTGGCGCAGAAAGTTACTTGAGCCAGCAGCTGCGCACTATTTTGCCGCTGATCGGTGTGCTGATGGTTCTGATGTTCTTGAGTGTGGGTGTGGTGCCACCCAGTCGTGAAGCGGTGGAAGAGTTTGGTGAGAGTGCTCAGCTGTTCGTGGCCTTTGGCCGCACGATCGCCTTCATCATGGGCGCCTCATTCTCACTGCTGGTCGGCCAACTGGGCATGCGCATGGCGATTCAGGCCAATGTACGCGCGGCCTCGGCGGCGCGGCGCGGCTTCAATGAAGCCCTGTCAATCGCTTATTACGCGGGTACGATCACCGGCATGTTAACAGACGGCCTGGGGTTGTTCGGTGGCACCGTGATTTTCATCATTTTCGGTAAGGCTGCCCCGGATGCCTTGCTGGGCTTTGGCTTTGGCGGCACGCTGCTGGCCTTGTTCATGCGCGTGGGCGGCGGCATCTACACCAAAGCCGCCGATGTCGGCGCCGACCTCGTGGGCAAAGTGGAACAAGACGTGCCCGAAGATGATCCGCGTAATGCGGCCGTGAGCGCCGACCTGGTGGGCGACAATGTGGGCGACTGCGCGGGTATGGCCGCCGACATCTTCGAATCGTACGAAGTCACCATCGTGTCCGGGTTGATCCTGGGCTTGACATTGGTCGCGTTAACGGGCGAGCTCAAGTGGATCGTATTCCCGTTGATTATCCGCGCGGTCGGTGTGATCAGTTCGATCGTGGGGACGTTCACCGTACCGATCTGGGAGAAGTTCCCCATCAAGTTCTTGCGCGCACATGACGCCGAAGAGTCGATGTTCCGCTCGTATGAAGTGTCGAGTGTGTTCACGATCTTCTGGTCATTCGTACTGGCGTTGGCCTATGCCAACGACTGGCGCCTGGGTATGTTGACGGCGATTGGTGTGGGACTGGCCGTCGCCTTCAATCCGTTGACCTCCTATTTCACCTCGACGAAGAGGCCGCCTGTGAAGGAAATCGTCAAGTCGACCAACACCGGCCCGGCCACCACGATTCTCAGCGGCCTTTCGATCGGCATGGAATCGAGCGTGTGGGCGCTGGTCGTGATCGTCATCAGCTTCATCGGTGCGTTGGTGTTGTACGGTGGTGACGGCGCGACTTTCGTGTTATATGCGGTCGCCATGATCGGTATCGGTATGTTGAGCCATACCGGCAACAACGTGGCCATGGACTCCTACGGTCCGATCTCGGATAACGCCAATGGCATCGGCGAAATGGCCTGGCATGGTATGGAAGATGCCGAAACCGTGAAGGCGCGCCAGATCATGGCCGACCTGGATGCGGTCGGCAACACCACTAAAGCCATTACGAAGGGTGTGGCGATTGCGTCGGCCGTCATCGCGGCAGTCAGCCTCTTTGCATCCTACATCACAGACGTAGGGCGCGTTCAGGAGCAGCTGATCGCTGGCGGTCAGGCCGGCATCGAGATCATGCGAAACATTCGCCTGGATGACACCAAGGTGTTCATCGGCTTATTGTTGGGTGGCGCGTTGCCCTGGCTATTCAGTTCGCTGTCGATCCGTGCGGTGAGCCGTGCGGCGGGCCAAATTGTCGAAGAAGTGCGGCGGCAATTCCGCATTCCGGGTATCATGGAAGGCACCAAGCAGCCGGACTATGCACGCGTGGTCGGCATCTCCACGGCTTCGGCCCAGAAAGAGCTGATCCCACTGGCCGTGATTGCGGTGGTCATGCCGTTGCTGGTTGGTCTGGTCCTGCAAGTTGAGGCCTTGGGCGGTTTCCTGGCGGGCATCATCCTGAGCGGTCAATTGTTGGCCGTCTTCATGTCCAATGCCGGTGGCGCCTGGGATAATGCCAAGAAAGCCATTGAAGATGAGCCGCGCGATCTTGTCAAGAATACCGGTAAAGGTTCAGAACGCCACAAGGCCGGTGTGGTTGGCGACACCGTCGGCGATCCGTTGAAGGATACCGCCGGCCCGGCGCTGAATCCGATGATCAAAGTGGCGAACCTCGTCAGCTTGATCGCGGCCCCCATCATTGTGCGCTACAACATGACGAATGCAGATGGTTCGCTCAATGTCGTCGTGGTGTTGGTGGCGGTGCTGTTGCTGGCTGCGACGATCTGGGCGCTGCGCTCTTCGCAAAAGGAATCGCCTACCGTAAAGTAGGCCAGACTCAACTGTCGTAAAGTACAGAACCCGCTGGGCGCACTCCGCCCAGCGGGTTCTTTTTTCGCTTGACTCTGGCGCTGGGCGTCAAGTACAATGACGGCATGGCAACCGGCTACCTCTACGACCCCGTGTATTTACAGCACGCCCAGACCGATCATGTGGAAGGCCCGGAACGTCTCACGGCGATCAATGACGCGCTCGACGAGACCGGGATGCGCGATCGGTTGGTGGCCCTCACGCCGGAGCCGATCTCCAGCGAACGACTGTCACGCGTTCATCATACTCGCCACATCGAAAGAGTCCGTGCGGTTGCGGAACGCGGCGGCGGCGGATTGATGGGGCTGGGCGATGAGACCTATGTCGCACCCCGATCGTATGAGGCGGCTTGCTTGGCCGCAGGTGCTGTGGTGTCTGGCGTGGAAGCTGTGCTGCGGGGCGAAGTCAAGAATGCCTTTGCGTTGGTACGCCCGCCAGGTCATCACGCCTTTGCCGATCATGGCGAAGGTTTCTGTTTGTTCAACAATGTTGCCCTTGCAGCTGCGACCGCGCGGGCAGAGTTCAACCTCGAGCGTGTGTTGATCGTCGATTTCGACGTACATCACGGCAACGGCACCAATGCCATCTTTTATCGCGATCCCGGCGTGTTGTTTTTCTCCACGCATCAATGGGGCATCTATCCCGGCACCGGTTACTGGGATGAAGTGGGCGTAGGCGCGGGGGTGGGCTACAGTGTCAACGTGCCCATGCTGCCCGGCTGGGGCGACGAGGCCATGCGCTGCGTCTTTGACGATTTACTCGTACCCATCGCGCGCCGCTTTCAGCCGCAACTGCTGCTGGTCAGCGCCGGGTACGATCCCAGTTGGACCGATCGGCTGGGATCGATGCTGGTCACCACGCCAGGCTTCTTCAATCTGACGCGCACTTTGACACAACTCGCCGACGAACTTTGTGATGGCCGGCTCGGCATGACGCTGGAAGGCGGCTATGGCCTAGCTGGGTTGGCCTATGGTGTCGTTGCTTCGTTTGCCGCGCTGCTGGGCGATGGGGCTGTTGCCGATCCGGTCGGGCCGCCCCGCTACGCCGAAAAGCCATTCGATGAACAATACCTGAAGCAGCTGCGTGCGCTGCACGGACTGCCCCCAGCCTAGATCACGCAGCCGTGCCAGGCGCGCTGGCCTATATTACTTAAGTTTCACTTGCACAAAACATTGAACCATAGCATAATGACTTCACCTCATTGGATAGGCAAGGCACTATGGCCGAAGTAGCGTTCCGTGACTACCTAAACGAGATCGACGATCTGATTGAGCGTGGCTCCATTGCTCAAGCGATGCAGCACTGCCGTCACTTCCTCACCCAATATCCCAAGGCTGTTGAAGTGTACCGGATGATGGGCAAAGCTCTGCTCGAGCAAGAAGACGATCGGGCGGCGCAGGATGTCTTTCAGCGGGTGCTTAGTGTGGACCCGGAAGACTTCGTGGCGCGCGTTGGACTCAGCATCATTCACGATCGCAATAACGAGCTGGAGTTAGCCATCTGGCACATGGAGCGCGCTTTCGAGATTGCGCCGAGCAACGCCTTGATTCAAGGCGAGCTGCGACGCCTCTATGCGCGGCGCGACGGTGATTCGCCGGAGCGCATTCCGCTGACTCGTGGCGCACTGGCGCGTCTGTATGCGGCGGGCGATTTAGCTTCGGAGGCCATCGCCGATTTGCGCCAACTGCTTACGGAACAATCCGATCGGATTGACCTGCAAGTGCAGCTGGCCGAAGTGTTGTGGCGTGACGAACAACGCCTGGAAGCGGCTGAATACACGCAGCAGATTACGACGACGTTGCCCTACTGTTTGAAAGCCAATTTGATCCTGGGGGCCATTCTGCGCGCCAGCGGAGCTAACGGCGAAAGCGACGAGCCGTTGCAGCGTGCGCAAGCGGTCGATCCGGAGAACGAGTACGCCCAGCAATTGTTCAGCGGGATGGGGCCGCTCTATCGGCAACCCGTCATGGTCGATCATTTGGAATTGCAGACCATGGACCAAATGCTGGAAGCGCCGCTGCCCCTGGCCGAGACCGAAGAAGTTCCTGACTGGCTGCACGGTCTATCGGAACTTGAACAGCCGCTCTTGGAAGAACCAGGGTCCGCGCATGTGCCGCGCTTACCCTCAGGCATGCACATGCCCGACGTTGCCACCGAGATCCCGGACTGGTTGCAAGGTCTTACCGGCGAGGCTGGCGCCTCGGCGGAGGCTGAAGTTCCTGATTGGCTGGCCTCACTTGCCGGCACGGCTGCGACGGACGCTGTCGCGGCAGCGCCGATCGAAGGTGTGCCTGAAGAAATCGTCATTCGTCCCGCTGACGAAATGGTACCTGATTGGATCACGCAGCTGGGACAGACGGGGGCATTAACACCCGCCGAAGAAGCGTCGCTGCAAGAAGAGCAGCCTGATTGGATGGCGCAGCTGCGTGAGTCGTCACCCACGCCTTCTGCGGAAGAGACAATCGCTCCGCAGGATACCGAAACCCCCGATTGGTTGGCGCAGCTCCAAACTTCTGCCCCGCCCTTGGAAACAGAACCCGTTGCTAGCGAAGAATCTGATTGGCTATCACAGCTGCGCACCTCCAGTGGCGAACTGGAGACCGAGGAACCAGCACCACCGATCGATTTCACTCAACCTTCAGATCTCTTTGTGGGGGAAGTCGAACAGCCGATCGCATTTGACGTCGCTCCGGCGGAGGCCGAACCGGTAGTTCCAGAAGAAATGCCCAGTGCCGATGATGCTCTGGCTTTCCTGACGCGGTTAGCTGCGGGCAAAGAAGATCAACTCCGTGCGGAGGCTGAGCAAGAGGCCGAAACGCGCATGGCCGTAATCATGGGCCGCAAGCCGCGCGAAGCC
>JAUQXC010000948.1 GCA_030834825.1 Thermoflexales bacterium | reverse complement strand
CGTCAATAATAGGCTTTTCTTTGTGGCGAATGACGGAGTACACGGTCAAGAATTGTGGGCCAGCGACGGCACCTCGGCAGGCACATCGCTTGCCGCGGATCTCACACCCGGTACGCTGCATACCGGAATTAGCCAAGGCACAGCAGTCAGCGACACGTTATTCTTTCACATCGACAGCTATCCTCATGGTTCGAAGCTTTGGAAAAGCGACGGCACCGTAACAGGCACTGTCCCGCTTTCCTACTACCAGCCTTCCGGCTTGATCAATGTCGCGGGGTGGCTCTACTATGCAGCCATGGGACCTGATCTCAGCACGTTTGGCTTGTGGAAGACGGATGGTACTTCACAAGGCACCTTCCTGCTCGGGCAATTTCCTGCCACAGACAACGCTCGACCCTCTGAACTCACTAATGTCAAAGGTACAGTGTTTTTTAAGGCGGCACAAGAAGATCCACAACTAGGCTATCAATATGGTCTGTGGAAAAGCGATGGAACGGTCAGCGGCACAGTCGTCGTCACCAATGTAGGGCTCTATAATTTGGCCGCAGTCGAAGATATGCTGTTTTTTACCGCCTCCGTAGGTGACGGGTCCCGTTACCTGGAGAAAACGGATGGCACACTGACCGGCACTACTGTGCTCACCCACTTGTCTAGCATCGCTCAGCTGACCAATGTCAGTGGGACGTTGTATTTTGTTGCGGCGGGAATGATCTATCCAGAACTATGGAAAAGTGACGGTACGGCACTTGGTACAGTCATGGTCAAAGGTGGATTTGACTACAGTTGGTGCAATTCTTTTCCTCCCTGTGGAATCTCAAATCTGACCGCTATCCATGACAAACTCTATTTCAATTCCAGTGACGGCAACAGTCATGGCGCAGAACTATGGGTAAGCGATGGCACATCTGACGGAACCATTCAAGTCGTGGACATTTATCCAGGCTCGTTAAGTTCCTACCCGGAAAGCTTTGCCGACCTCAACAGCTCACTCATCTTCACGGCAGAAGACGGACAGCACGGACCGGAAGTGTGGAAATCGGGTGGAACGCCAGCCAACACCCAGATGGTCAGTAACATCTTTACTGGAACCGGTCATGGAAGTCCATACGGTTTTTTCAACGTAGGTGGGACAGTTTACTTTGGAGCTTCAGACTCCCATGGCGTGGAGGTGTGGAAAACGAACGGAACACTTGAGAGTACTGCCCTCGTGACCGATATTTATCCAGGCGGTAGCGCATTACCCTCGAACTTTGCTTCTGTCAGTGGAACGCTGCTTTTCTGGGCTTATGACTTCCCTGGGAGTTTAGGATTGTGGCAGAGTGATGGCACATCCTCTGGTACAGTCTTGGTTAAAGATTTCGCCTATGAGTACAGTGCTCCTCGGTCAGTCGTGGTCAGCAATACGCTCTTCTTTGCGGCTAATGATGAAAGCCAAGCTGGATTATGGAAGAGCGATGGGACATCTGGCGGGACACAACTGGTCAGAGAGATCGGTGGCTACTCGAATTATTACCGGCTGAAAGTCATGACGGATTTGAATGATATGCTCATCTTTGCCAACACCTGGCCAGAGGTGGAGAGCGGGCTGTGGCGGAGTGACGGCACCTATACTGGTACCCAGCTCGTAAAGCACTTCGAAGCAGGGCCGGGTTACTACGCCAAGTTGAATGGCCTGCTGTACTTTACCAATGGTGGCCAGCTATGGAGTACTGATGGCACCGAAACGGGCACGCTCTTTATCACAAATATCAGCACGGAGACAGCTCAAGTCAACTCGGACCTAGTCCCCATGGGAGGCCAGCTCTTTTTTGTTGCCTATGATCCCACGCACAGATGGGCACTCTGGAAAAGTGATGGAACTCCGACTGGCACGGTGGTTCTTAAAGATCAGTTTTGGGGCGGAGGTGGATCCTATCCTCGATATTTGACTGCCGTTAATGACACGTTGTTCTTTCAAGCGGGCGAATCACAGCATGGATACGAGCTATGGAAGAGCGACGGCACTTTCACCGGAACTGTTATCGTCAAAGACATTGCAGTACCTAACTCCATTTCGGATCCGAACAGCTCTTACCCGTCCGAGCTCACAGCAGCCAATAACAAACTCTACTTTGTCGCAGATGATGGTAGTCATGGAAAAGAGTTATGGGTGAGCAATGGCGAAGCCGACGACACAAAGCTAGTCGCTGATCTATATCCTGGCCTTATTGGCTCTGCACCAAATTCTCTTGCCTGGGCAAATGATACTCTCTACTTCTCAGCGGGAGATATCATGCTTGGACGCGAGTTGTGGAAGTTGAATGTGACTCCTTATCATAGTTACCTGCCCCTTGTCTTGCGCTGATTCCAGCATGACAAGACTGCATGAAGCTGCCAGATAACTAACTGTCTGCAAGCGAACTTTTCCTTTCACGGAGACCAACATGTCTCGCACTCTCAAAGTCGCCATCGTACAATTGGACGTGACACCGGACCCCACACCCGATCGGCTGGCGCGCGCCGAGCGGCTGATCACACAAGCCGCGCAGGATGGGGCGCAGCTCATCGCTCTGCCCGAAGTCTTCAACACCGGCTATCGTTACAGTGACGAGAATTTCCAGCGCGCCGAGCCGATCGATGGGCCGACGGTCACCTGGATGAAAAATATCAGCGCGCGCCTCAACATCCATCTGGCTGGATCGATCCTGCTGCGTGAACGCGGCGAGATTTACAATGTGCTGCTGCTTACCGCGCCCGACGGGCAGTTATGGCGCTACAACAAAAATTATCCCTGGGGCTGGGAACGCGCCTATTTTCGCGCCGGGCATGGCGTGCAAGTGGCGCACACAGCGCTGGGCGACATCGGTTTGTTGATTTGTTGGGATGTGGCGCACCCGAGCTTGTGGCAGCAATACGCCGGCCGGGTCGATTTCATGCTCATCACCAGCTGCCCGCCCGATCTCGGCCATCCCACGTATGAGTTTGGCGACGGCGAACGCTGGACGATTGATCGCCTGGGACCGCTGATGCAATCGATTCAGGACACGGGGCAAAACGTTTTTGGCACGGGCATGAATCGCTTTACCGCCTGGCTCGGTGTGCCGTTGTTGAATACGGTCGCCTCTGGTCACTTCCGTAGCCCGGTGCCTAATCCACGAGCGACGCTGCTGACCATGCTGCCCGCTGTGCCTCAGTTTGTTCGTTATTGGGATCAAGCCGATCAAGCACAGGTGTCGAGCGAGATGACGCCCGCCTGCAAGATCGTCAACAGCGCCGGGGCGATCGTGACTCAGCTCAGTCCTGCGCAAGGCGAAACCTATGCTGTCAGCGAGATCGAAATCGCCGCTGAGAAGCCACAACCGATCGGGCCACGGCCCGGCCCCACGGCCACGTGGTTCACCTACCTCACCTCGGATGTGCTGCTGCCCTGCATTTCACGCCCGGTCTATCAACGCGGCGTGCAGGCCCTGCCCGATCGACCTCCGCAACCTCAGGGTCTGACACCACAGCGGTGGTTCATCGCGCTCGGGTCGGGAGCACTCATTGGGTTGTTGTTGGGCGTCTTCTGGCCGCGTCGAAAATCATAGAACGCACAAGGAGGAAACAAGATGCTGTGGCAAGAATTGACCGGCGATGAATTTCCAGAGAGCGTGCGGCAAACGCACGGCGTGTGCCTGGTACCGCTGTCGTGTATCGAACGGCATGGACATCATCTCCCCACCGGCACCGATATGTTCATCGGGCGCGAGTTATGCCGCCGCGCCGCCGCGCTGGAACCCGCCATCGTGTTCCCCGATGTGATCTACACGCAGATCCTGGAAGCGCGGCACGTCCCCGGCACCATTGCCCTTGACGCCGATGTGATCATGCGCCTGCTTGACAACATCTGCCGGGAGATCGCACGCAACGGCTTGAAGAAGATCGTGCTGGTCAGCGCACACGGCGGCAATCATCATTTCGTGCGCTACTTCGCGCAGACTCAATTGGCGAGCACACGTGACTATGTGGTGTATGTGGCCGATCCGATCTTTACCCCAGAGACCGAAGCCGAACTGGCCCCGCTGTGGGAAACCGAAGTCGATGGACATGCGGGCGAGCAGGAGACCAGCCAGATCCTGGCGATTCGCCCCGATCTGGTCCAACTCGATCGCGCGCCCGCCGCTGGCGAAGGTCTGCCGCTCGATCGGTTGAAGGCGCTCAACGAAGCCGGCCTCTACACCGGCATCTGGTGGTACGGCGATCATCCCACCCACTATCGTGGCGATGGGCGACCCGCCACCGCGGAAAAAGGCCATCGACTGTTGGACGCTCAGGCACAAGCGCTGGCCCGGGCTGTGCGGTTGATCAAGCAAGATCAAACAACTTCACAACTCCAGCAAGAATTTTTTCAGGCCAGTGAACGCCCGGCCCCGCTCTGAGGAAGTAAGATGGGCCTGGACCACTCCATCCCCACGCTCGCCGAAGTTGATCGCATTGCAGCGCTGCCCGATGTCGTGATCCGCAATTTGCAGATCACACAATGCTATCACGAATTAGCGGTCGCCTTGGCGACGCGCAGCGCCGGCGCAAATTGGTGCACGTTTGCCACTTGGGCCTCCAAGCAGGCGGGGCAGACCATTCGCCAGGAAGATTTTGCGCGCCTGTTGGAGAAGGCACGGCGTTCTGCATCGATCCGCGCCCCGGCCGCGCCGGAGGTAGCGGCTTCCGCGCAAGCCCTGGGTTCGCAGCAAAGCCTCGTGGAAATGCAAGAAACTGTGTGGGATGTGATTAACCCATTAGCCGCTGTTGCGCGCGCGTCCGCTGCCGTGGGGCGCGGCAATCTGAAGGTCTTTGAAGAGATCGGGCGTGAGTTTGCGCGCTTCTGTGCCGCCTGCCTGAATGATGCAGCCTTCGATTCCGAAAAGATCGCGCGCTTCTGTGAAGAACTGCATCCCGGCGATCCGCCTGCTGGACAACACTACTTGCGGCAAGCTTTCACTCGTTACTATCAGGCCTTCTTTGAAAGCGAGACAGCGGTCCGCGCACAGCTCATGCTGCTCGCCAACATCGAGATTGGGTTTCACGAGCAGACGCGCCTGCAACCTGAAATTGCCGAAGCCATGAATGCGGCGCTGCTTGATCACAAAGAATTCCGCCTGCGGCTGATCAAGGCACTCTTCCCGCAGAATAGTGGGTGGGTACGACTGCGCCTGTTCTTGCTGAAGCTGTTTGATCGACCTCGCCCCCTGGATGCCGCGTTGGACAATCTGCAAGCCGAAGCGCGCCGCATCGCGCATTTGATCATCACGGAATACGTGATGACGATCGGCTTACCCCACGATGTGATCCTGCACTTGGGCCAGGACCTGCTCGCCGAGTTTCCGCCCGCGCTGCAACAGATCACCCTGTCTGACCTGCAAGCGCTGCTCGCCCAGCTCGATCCGACCCCCGACAGCCCACGCGAATCGGGCGCAGTCGATTGGTCGGCACTGCCCGATCGGCTGCACTACATCATCGAGCTGTTTCGTTGTTACCACGAATCCGTTGACTTGTTCGAGTCGCCGTTTACGGCGGAACAAGTTGCCGCACTGAAGGCCGGACGATTGCCGAAGGGGCGATTGTAATGACCGCATTGGCCCAAGTCGCTTATGCTTGCGCGTTAGAACATTTGTGCTAAAATACACCCCTGACTA
>JAUQXC010000947.1 GCA_030834825.1 Thermoflexales bacterium | reverse complement strand
CGGACTCCACCCAACTATTCGGCTGGCGGATGACCTGGGTGAACGCCTCGCCAAACGGCACGGCATAGGCGGCCGGATGGTACATCGCGGGCACAAAGAGAATGAGTTTCTCGATCGGGTAGATTTCCAACAGCTTCACGGCGTTGTAGCCCCCCATGCTGGAACCCAGCAGACTGAAGGGACGGGTGACCCCCATCGCCTCAATCACGGCACAGGCTTGCTCGGTGCGGCTCTGCAGGCTTGACTCGCTCAGATCACCTCCTGTTTCTCCGTGGCCGATAAAGTCAAAGGCGAGAGAACTGACTCCCTGTTGTGCCAGACAAGTGCGGAAAGGTCTGAACCGGTCGCGTGTTCCAAGTCCGGCCCCATGCAGAATCACCAGCCGCGCAGGATCGGTCTCTGCCAGAGAGAAGACATCCCCTTTGAGGGGATGTGCGCCAAATTGAACTGAGCATCTTCGAACGAAGATGCTCAACTCACGCGGCAAGGTGTACTGGCCGGTGGTGATCATTCGTCCATGTCCGTTTCGTCTTCCCGATTCTCACGTTCCCACTTCTCACGTATACCGCGTGATTTAATTTCGCCCTTAAGCAGACAGACCGGACAACCACAAGGTTCACGTCCATGCGCTTCTGGATAATAGCGCCACCCGATGTTTTGTGGCAAGGGTATCCGCTCGGCCCCTGGGCGGTCTTGATACCCGTCCGCCTGATACTCGCAACGTTCTTTTCGGGCGTGAGATGTACCAGCATGGCCATAGCAAATATCAACTTTCAGTCGAGTGACAGCAGTATAACACGTCGAGTACTTTGCCTAACCTGGCAGCGACTTCGTTCTGCATCCCTTTGCCCCCATCCCTAAACCTCAGCTCCCCGTCTAATCCGTTCATACAACATCGTCGTTTCTGGCGAGGGTTCCGCTTGCAGTTCGCGCTGCAGCATCTCGCGCAAGTACTGATAGTGCTGAAGGGCATGACCGATCTCACCCTGCTGCACCAAACAACGCATCAATTCCCGGTGTGCCAGTTCCTGGTAGTTGTCCAGCGCCAACAAGCGCCGATAGGCCGCTACAGCGCGATCGTACTGCGCCTCGGCAAAATATAACGTGCCGAGATCGATCAGGGCCTGCACGTATTTGCGGCGCAACTCCTCACGCTGATAAATGATCCAATCGCCCGCGTCGAGGTCTTCGGCAAAATCGCCGCGCCACAACGCGATGGCGGCTTCCAACTGTTGAGCCGCCTGTGCTCGATCGGGGGTCCGCGCCGCACGCAGGTGCCGATCGAATTCATCCACATCACACCAATAATTCAACGCCCGATTGAACGAGTAGGCGTCGTCAGTGAAGACGATCCACTCGGCTTGGCCGAGCGCCTTGCGGAGATGATGCAGGGCGCGATGAAAGATGTTGCGCAGTTGATCGGCCGATGCCTCGGGCCACACGTCCAGGCCGATCTGAGATTTAGTCGCGGGCGGCCTGGCCATGAAGTAGCAGAGCAGTTCTTTGGCTTTGGTGTATGTCCAATCCGTAGAGATCAACGCACGATCATGCACCAGTACGTGCGTCGGACCTAGCGCGTAGAGGCGCAGGATGGGCAGGGCGGGCGGCTCGATCGGGCTGGCATTGACACCCGACAGTGGCTCGGCTAGTTTGTCGGCGAGCGCCTCAGCCACCGCCTGATCGACAGTGAGCGTTTGGCCGATGGCCCAAGCGGCAGCAAAGGACCCACTCTCGAGCTGAGCGTGCACTTCAGCCAGCCCCTGATCATATTCCAAGCGATCAGCCACAGGCAGCGGTGCGCCAAGCACGCGGCGCAGAGCTTCGGCCGCGCCATATAAACGGGCCGCGCTCTTCGGCTGTCCCCGGCGTGCTTGTAGCAAGGCATAGCGTTCCAAACATCCAGCCAAGTCGCTCAGATTGTGACCCGCTTGCAGCAGCGTCATACTTTCGGTGAGCAGCGCGGCCGTTTTCGCCCAATTACGCTCGTCCAGAGCCAGGTTAGCCCAATTGAACAACACCAATGCCACACCACGTTGATCGCCCAGGCCGCGCCGCAGCTCGAGACTTTGCTCAAACAGCGCCCGCGCCTGCGCGCCATCTCCCAGCCGCCGCCGTGTTTCACCCAGATTATTGAGTGTGCTGGCAATACTCCAGTGGTCGCCCAACTGCCAGTACAAACTTAAACTCTCGTCGTACAAGTGCGCAGCGCGCACATAGTCGCCCTGCGCAAACACCGCCGCGCCCAGGTTATTGAGCGAGCTCGCGATGCCCCATTGATCGTTCAACGCGCGGCGCAGTTCCAGCCCCTGCGTGTAGAGTGACTCGGCGCGCGCACTGTCGCCTTGATCGAGTGCAATGTTGCCCAGGTTATTCAAAGAATAAGCCTGGCCGCGCACGTCGTTCAAGCGGCGGCGTAGTTCCAGCGCCTCAGTGTGATGAACCGTGGCCGCGGCGTAATCGCTTTGGCGATAGGCCAACACGCCCGCCGCAAACAAGGCCTTGGCGCGGATGGGGTCCGCTGCCCGAGCGTTGCCTGCCAGCAAAGTACTTAACCAGGCGCGCCCCTCGCTCAAATGAGCGTGCACCCACCACAGCCGTTCCAAAGCGCCCGCCACCCTTAGCCCGGCCATGGCCGCCTCAGGCGCTGCCTCAGGCGTTGCCGCCCAGCGCAAGGCGGCGCGCAGATTATCAAGCTCGGTCTCCAAGCGCTCGAGCCATAGCGTCTGATCGGGACCGGCCAGCTGCGGCTCGGCCTGTTCGGTCAACGCACTGCTCCACTCCAGCAAACGTTGTTGTAGTACAGTCATCTCACCACAGGCGATCAATTGCTCACGTGCATATTGCCTGATCGTTTCCAACAATCGATAGCGCACGGTGTCGGCCTCAGACTGACGCCCTGCCGTCAACCATGACTTGTCGGCCAGATCGGAGAGCAAATCAAGAGACGAGGAACCCACATCCTTCAGATCACAGACCGTTTCCACTGCATCCAGGGTAAACGATCCAGCAAAGACCGAGAGCCGCCGCAACAAGGTTTGTTCGGCGTTCGACAAACATTGATAGCTCCAATCCATGACCGTGCGCAAAGTTTGATGGCGTGCCGCTTGGGCCGGTGTGCCGCGCGTCAACAACTTCAGGGCATCCTCCAATCGATCGACGATCTGCGCGAGCGAGAGCATCTTCACGCGGGCGGCGGCCAACTCGATCGCCAGCGGCAGCCCGTCGAGACGGCGACAGATCGAATCGATCAGCGCGAGATTGTTGGTGGTCACAGCGAACGAGGGCAGAACTTCGCGCGCGCGATCAATGAAGAGTTGCGCAGCGTCAGATTCACTCTTACCCCTATCCCCTCCCCCCTTAAGGAGATCTCCCTCGCGGGGAGAGGGAGAGATGGACAGCGGCGGAACTGCATAGACGTGCTCACACGGCACATTTAGGGGTTGACTGCTGGTGGCGAGGATGACGAGGGCGGGACATTTGTCCAGCAGCACCAACACCAGGGCGACCACGGCCGGTAGTACTTGCTCGCAGTTGTCTAGCACCAGCAATAGCTGTTTGTTGTGCAAGGTGGCCTGAAGCACCTCAAGCACAGATCGATCGTCGGGCGCGTTCACCTTCAACTGATGAGCAGCCGCCGCGGCTACATGGGCTGGATCAAACAGCGCAGTCAGATCGATCCAGGCCGTACCCGCCGCAAAATCAGGGGAGACGGCTTGCGCCAACTGGAGGGCCAGTCGTGTTTTGCCACTGCCGCCCGGGCCGGTAAGCGTGATCAACCGCGCCGTCGGTAACAGACCACGCAGTTCACTCAACTCGCGAGCGCGTCCTACAAAACGTGTGAGCGGCGTCGGCAACAAGGCGGGCATGATCGATCAGATTCTATCATACCAAGATACCATTCCTTTCCCACCCGGGATGATAGATAATCTTTACGATCTGTTTCGGTCACGCCTTAGCACAAAGACCTGCGGTGAACGTGTCTTTGACTTATTCAACATAGAAAGTCCGCGTTTCGCTCTGTGCAGAACCTGCAGGACAGATCACCATCACCTGCCAGGTCCACCGACCAAACGCAGCGGCCGGGAACGGCACGGTACGTGTGTAATGATAGGAATAGGGCCCCGGCGCTGAAGATTGCCAGTCGACAAACGCATTGATCGAGTAGCCGCTGGGGCCGGTAGCGCTGAGCGAAGAATGGCATGGCCCCGTACGCGCATTCCAGTGAAAGAGCCACTCGTTCCCATCCGTCGGCTGCTTCAGCACAGCCCCGTTGGCTGGAGCGATCAACGTCGGCGGGCCAGGTTGGGAGGTTGGAGTGGCAGTCGGTGTTGGGGTAGGAGGTACGGATGTGGGCGTCGGCGTGGGCACCTCGCCTTCCAGATAGAAAGTCCACGTTTCGCTCTGCACAGTGCGTAAAGGGCAGATGACTGTCGCCTGCCAGGTCCATCGACCAAACGCATCCGTCGGGAATGGCACGGTGCGCGTGTAATAATAGGAGTACCCTCCTGGCGCTGAACTGGAGTAATAGACCTGGGCCGTAAGCGCGTAACCGTTGGGACCATTAGCCTTGAATGAAGAATGGCATGGCCCCATGCGCGCCTGCCATCGGAAGACCCATTCATTCCCGTCAATCGGCTGTTGCAGCACTGCCCCGTTCGCCGGAGCCAGCAGGACCGGCGGACCGGCCACAGCCGTCGAGGTGGGTGTCGGTGTTGGTGTATAGGGTGTTGGCGTCGGCGCATCATCCTGGAAGTAGAAGGTGCGTGTTTCGCTTTGGGCGCTGGCCATGGGACAGATGACTGTCGCCTGCCAGGTCCATCGCCCAAACGCATCCGCCGGGAATGGCACGGTGCGTGTGTAACGATAGGAGTACATAGCTGGCGCTGAACAGGTGTAATAGACCTGGGCCGTAATCGCGTAACCGTTGGGACCGTTAGCCTTGAATGAAGAATGGCATGGCCCCGTGCGCGCCTGCCACTGGAAGCGCCATTCATTCCCATCAATCGGCTGTTGCAGCACTGCCCCGTTCGCCGGAGCCAGCAGTACCGGCGGACCAGGTTGGGAAGTTGGAGTGGCAGTCGGTGTCGAAGTAGGAGGTATGGGTGTGGGCGTGGATGTATCACCCGCCAGATAGAAAGTCCGGGTCCCGCTCTGCGCACTGCCCGCCGGACAGATGACTGTCACCTGCCAGGTCCACAAACCAACCGCATCCGCCGGGAACGGCACCGTACGTGTGTAATGATAGGAATACGACCCCGGCGATGAGTCTTGCCAATACACAAAGGCGCTGATCGAGTAACCATTGGGGCCGGTGGCGCTGAACGTCGAATGACATGGCCCAGTACGAGCTTCCCAGTGGAAGAGCCATTCATTCGAGCCGACAGGCTGCGTCAGCACCACCCCATTCACCGGCGCAAGCAGCGTCGGTGGGGCCGGATAAGAGGTTGGCGTGAGGGATGGTGTATCTATCGGAGGAACCTCACTGCCCGAAGTGTGACCCGATTCAACCAGCGGCAAATAAATATGGGCCACGGGTGTGAAATCGAGCTGCGGCCTTTGTTGAGCACCAGCGGGTGCAAATGATCCCAACACGGCGGCGAAAACCAGCAATCCCAGCAGCACCACAGTCCATTTGGGTTGCAAACGCATGATAGATCCCCTTGTGAATTCAAGTGTGACTGTTTTTACTTTATACAATACGTCACCTGTTCAGCAATAGGATTTTGGTTTTTATGGTGTACATCTTCTCTTTAAAAATCTTCTTCTGAAAGGATTTTACATGAACTCCGGTTTGCGTTGTGTGTTGATTGTGTGCCTTTGCGTGTTGAATTTTGGCAGCGCCCTACCCGCCCGCGCGGCCAACACCACCTACTACGTCTCCATGTCCGACGGGCAGGATTCGGATAACGGCCTCACCGAGTTGACGGCATTCCAAACCATCGCCAAAGTGAATTCGCTGAACTTGCAACAAGGCGACAAAGTCTTGTTCAAGTGCGGTGACGTGTGGCGCGGTGAGATGTTGACGATTACCAAGTCGGGGGCTTCAGGCAACCCGATCACGTTTGGCTCGTACCCTACGAGCAACTGCGCCAACAAGCCGATCTTATCAGGCGCGCAGGCGATCACCGGCTGGTCGGTTTCCTCCGGCAATATATACGTGGCGACTTTATCCGCGACGACGTTCCCCAACGGCATCAATCAACTCTTTCGGAATGGTTCGCGCCTGACGATGGGTCGCTGGCCCAATCTGGATAATGGCGATGGCGGTTACGCCACGGTTTCGGCGCATAGCGGCAATCAACTGACGGCGAACACCGCCCCGCCGGCAGGCCTCACCGGCGGGACGATTCACCTCAAAGTGATCCGCTGGTCGATGGTCAACCGTGACATTACGGGACAGAGCGGTTCGACGCTCACGCTGAACGAGAATGTTGCTTGTCCCTACACCAGCAACTGCACCGGCTGGGGCTTTTTCATCAATAATTCGCTCAACACGCTCGACCGCGAAGGCGAGTGGTATTACAACAAAACCACCCGCCAGGTTTATCTGTATACCACGACCAATCCAAACAGTTCCACAATTGAAGGCTCGGTAGTCTTAAAAACCGATGATCGCAATTGGGGTGCGATCAACTTCGGCCCCGATATGGGCGTGCAGATTCACGATGTCGTCATCGACAACTTTGAGATTCGCGATTGGTTCAGAAGCGGCATCGTCTCGCCCACCAACCTGCATCCCGACGAGAATAGCTATCTGACGATGCGCAACAACACCATCCGCAATGTGGATGATACCGGCATCAACTTGTGGACGTGGGTGTATGATGCCGGGGACGGCAAGAGCGGCTGGCGCGGCGGCAACAACATTCTCATTCAAAACAATCTGATCGACGGCGCGAACAGCTTCGGCATCCACACGCCCAGCCGCATGACCACGATCGAAGGCAACACCATCCGCAACATCGGCCTCATCGCCAACCTCAATGAAGCCGGTATGGGCTGCGGCAAAGACGGCTGGGAAGGCAGCTGCACGGAAGACGGCGCCGGGCTGCGCATCTACGTCGATGGGGATAGCCCTGACCGTTCCGGTTACGGCTTCACGGTGCAATACAATCGTTTTGAGAACATTGGGGCGGGTGGCATTCAGACCTTTGGCTACAACAGCACTTTCGCTAATAACGTCTTTAACCGGACCTGCATCTCAAAAGGCGATTGCGGCGCAATCAATACTTTTGGCAGCCATGTTAACAACATCCAGATTCTGAATAATGTCATCACCGACACGATCGGCAACACGGACGGCACGCATTCCGAATTTCGCGCGCTGTTTGGCTTCGGCCTGTACATCGATATGAACTCGACCAACGTCAACTCCTCTGGCAACACCATCGCCCGGTCCACGGGGACGGGCATTTTGTATCAGAACTCCAGCGGAAATATTCAGAACAACACGTTGTTTGACAACGCCACCGAGGAGGAGCTGTGGACCAGCCAGACGACGCTGAGCGGTAACAGCAGCGTTTACAATCACACCGGCAACATCATGTTGAGCAAGATCAACAACGCCGGGACGCTGGCCGTAGAAAACGCCGGGGGATTGGGCACGTCCGATTATAACGGCTTCTATCACGCCAACCGCTCAAATCATATCCGCGTCAACGGCGAAAAAACACTGGCGCAGTGGAAAACCGCTTCGGGCAAGGACGTGCATTCCACCGGCTTTGTTTCTGCTACGCTGGCCCAGGCCGAGTTGTTTTACAATGACACCCGCCTAGCTAAGACGTTCACACTGAGTAAGCCATACAAGGATCTAAGTGGTAATTCAGTAGTGGGCACGCTGACAGTGCAACCCTACACTTCAAAGATTTTGTATCCCGATCTCACGCCGATCCCGCGGCTGACCATTCAAGCCAGTGCGCCCGGCTGGGCTTATTCCGGCGATCCGATCACGATCACGCTGACCGCTGGCAATGTGGGGGTTGCGGCCGCCAATAACGTCATCATCACCAATACCCTGCCCGGCCAGGTGTCTTACCTCAGCGGCGGTACACCGGTAGGCAATGTCATCAGCTGGACAGTGGGCAGTCTGGCGCCGAACGCCGGCACCCAGGTCAGCTTCGTTGTCACGGCAACGGCCACGGTAATCAACCACGATTATCGCGCCAGCGCCAACGGCGGTCACAGTGCCACCGGCAGCTGGATCGCCGTGATCATTGATCCGCGGCAAATCTATCTCCCGGTGCTCCGCAGGTAGTCAGCCCTGAGTCACGAGCCTTTGTCAGAAACGCAACGAGCCGACTCTAACCAGTCGGCTCGTTGCCCGTGGCCAATTTCAGTTCTACCAATCGTCGATGGCGGCTTTGCCATAACGCCATGCCCATTCGGTATCTGTCATGAAGCGCGCAGGCCAACCCTCCGCGGGAATGTCCCACGGCGTGAAGTTCAAGATCGCTTCACAAAAGCGATCGGCTTTGGCCTTGCCCGGCTCGCTCAGCAGTTGATCGATCAACCCCAGCAAGTTCTCCGGCTGCTGCGGTGCATCCTGCAACCGGCGTAAGAACCACTTGTGATATGGGTACAGTAGCCGGTTATGCGCCAGAATCAACCGCCCCCCGAACAACACCAACTCCGACACGGCGTGCATCAGCAGATAGCGGTTGTCACGCTTCTCGGCCTCACCCACAAACCACTGCATCGCCTGCAGCTGCGCGTAAAACGATCGCACCTTCTCGGTATGCCCGGCTTCAGGGTAACGGGTGATACGCTGGAGGAGGTCGTCCAGCTGCGGCAATTGTGAGTACGGGACGATCACATTCTCGAACGCCGACCGCGCCGGTTCACTGCCCCGATCGGCGACCTCCTCGAGAAAAGCC
>JAUQXC010000092.1 GCA_030834825.1 Thermoflexales bacterium | reverse complement strand
TGGGAACGCATATCCGCTTTTACTTGAGGGCACTGCGCGCCTTCCTGGGCCCAGCTGTGCCCCTGCAGGTTGCCGTCAGCGACTTCCAGCAACCTGCGCGTGACGACGTGCTCGAGACGCAACTGCTCTCCTCACTTCGCTCCGAGTTCGAGAATGTCGAGTGCCTCATCGACGACCAGCGCACGCGAGGTCGCGGATACTATCTTGACTTCTGCTTCATGATCCATGCCTCAGCGTCCTCCGGCCAGCGCTTGAATCTGGTCGACGGTGGTTCGATCAATTGGACACAGCAGTATCTGGGCAGTGCCAAGGAACGGCTGATCACCAGCGGTCTCGGGAGCGAGCGGCTTTGCCAGGAGTTTGCAACTTAATCAGACCACGGAGGTTTTGTTCAAGTGGTGCGCTGACATGATCGTGAAACAGATCGCTTAGCTGGCGATGCATTCTAAACAGCAAGACCCGTCGAGGTCTCACCGACCTTTTCCCTACCCCTTGCACACCGCCTTGTGGTAAACTTGCGGCCCACACTCTCCCGCGAGGTTACGACATGAAACACTTCAAGTTGTTCATCAGTCTACTTCTGACGGTCACGGCCCTGACCGTCACCACGCTGTCCCTCAACGCGCAACCGTTGGCGCGTCCGGCGGCGGCCATTTCTTTGGCGCTGCCCTACACGCAGGATTTCAACACGCTGGCGAACGCCGGCAGCAGTCATGTCTGGACAGATGATGCGACGCTGAACGGCTGGTATTCCACCCGCACGGCCTACGCCGCCGATAACGGCAGCTTGCAAACAGGCGCGTTGTATAGTTACGGATCAAGCAGCTCATCCGATCGGGCCCTGGGGACGCTGGTCACCAATTCGACCGGCGACCTCTACTACGGCGTGAAGTTGATCAACGACACGGCGCAGACCATCAACGTCATCACCGTCACCTACACCGGCGAACAATGGCGCAACAACGGCAACACTGCCGCGCAGACCAGCGCCTTCGCTTATCAAATCGATGCGGTTTCGCTGACCACCGGCCCATGGACGGATGTGCCGGCGCTCGATTTTACCGGCCCCGTTCACACCCCCTCGGTAGCCGCGCTCGACGGGAATGCGGCGGCCAATCGCGTGACGCTCTCAAGCACGCTGGTGCTGGCGCTGGCGCCCGGCCAGACATTGATGTTGCGCTGGTTTGATACGAACGATAGCGGCACCGATCACGGTCTGGCGATCGACGATCTGGCGATTACGGCCAACGCCACCGCGGGCGATCTCCCGCCGATCGTGATCTCGACCTCACCGGCCAACAACACGGCCAACGTTCTAACCACCACGAATGTACTGATCAATTTCAGTGAGCCGGTAACGGTCACGGGCTCGTGGTACGGCATTACATGCACCGTCAGTGGAGCACACATCGCGACGGTCAGCGGCGGCCCACTTAACTTCACGCTCGATCCCGTCGCGGACTTCAACGCCGACGAATCGTGCACGGCCACCGTCTTCGCCACCCAAGTCACCGATCAAGATGAACCAATCGATCTCATGAGCAGCGACTATGTGTGGTCGTTTGCCACAACACCCGGCAGCACGTGCCCGACACCCGTCAACACGCTGCGTACCATCGGGGCCGTGCAGGGCAACGGCGCAACCAGTCCCTTTAACGAGCAAAAGGTCACGGTGCGTGGCACCGTCACCGGCAAATATGCCCCGACGGGTTTCTTCGTGCAAAGCAGCGACGGCGATCCAGCCACGTCAGACGGTATCTTCGTCAACTCCACGACCAGCATCAGCCTGGGTGCTGCAGTGCAAGCCAACGGCACCGTCGGCGAGGCGAACACGCAGACGCAGCTGACGTCGGCCTCGGTGGCGATCTGCGGCACGCCGACGATCATCACGCCGACGATCGTGACGCTGCCCGTGCCCATTAGCACCACGCTGGAACCTTATGAGGGCATGCTCGTTTCATTTCCACAAACACTCACCGTCGATCAGAACTTCTTCCAGGGACGCTATGGGCAAGTGACCCTTTCGGGCGCGGGGAGGATGTTCAATTCGACGAACGGCAACGGTCTGGGGGACACGGTCGAGCTTAACCTGCGGCGCATGCTTATCCTCGACGATGGTTCCTCGGTGCAGAACCCCAATCCCATTCCCTACATCGGCGCAGACAACACCCTGCGCGCGGGTGACGCCACCAGTCACGTCACCGGCGTGATCGACTACGGGCCGATCAATTCCAACACAGCGATCCGGCATTATCGCTTGCAACCCACGGTGCCGGTAACCTTTACGCGCCTCCACGCCCGATCGAGCCTGCCGCCTTCGGTCGGCGGTTCGCTCAAGGTAGCCAGTTTCAACGTGCTCAACTATTTTAACGGCAACGGCTCGGGCGGCGGTTTCCCCACCTCGCGCGGGGCGGACACCCTGGACGAATTCAATCGGCAGCGCACCAAGATCATCACCGCCATCATCGCCCTGGACGCCGATGTGATTGGCTTGATGGAGATCGAGAACGACGGCAGCGGCTCCCTGAGCGCGATTCAGGATCTGGTCAATGGCCTCAACACGGCCACCGCGCCTAACACCTACGCCCTCTCAGCCGAACCTGCGCCCGGCAGCGATGACATCAAGGTCGCGCTGATCTACCGACCGGGCCGTGTGACACCGCTCGGGTCGGCGCAGAACTATCAGATCACCGATCATCCCACCTACACGCCGCTATTCGATCGGCCCCCGCTTTATCAACGCTTTCAAGCAGCCGGCGGGCAATCGTTTTTCGTCATCGTCAACCACTTCAAATCAAAGGGCAGTTGTCCGTCGAGCGGCGTCGATCTGGATTACGGGCAGGGCTGCTGGAACGTGAAGCGCACCGCGCAAGCCAACGGACTGCTGACGTTGATTAGTTCGCTCAGCATGACGAGCACCAACAACATCATCATCGGCGATTTGAATGCTTACGGTGCCGAAGATCCCATCGTGACGCTGACGAACGGCGGGTTGATCGATCAAGTGGCGGCGCATGTGCCTGCCCTCGATCGGTATTCCTACGTGTTCGATGGACAAGCGGGCTATCTGGATCATGCCCTGACCACGAGTAGTCTGGATGCCAATCTCACCGATGTGCTGCACTGGCACATCAATGCTGATGAACCGGCGGTGATCGATTACAACATGGAGTTCAAGCCACAGGACCTCTACACGCCCACGCCCTACCGTGCCTCCGATCATGATCCGGTCTTGATCGGCTTGAGCTTTGCCCCCGCGCCCGACTTCAACGGATCGAGCAAGAGCGTCAACACCACCTCGCTCACCGCCGGTGAGTGGTTGACGTACACCCTCGTCGTCTCCAACAGCGGCGCGGTTTCGGGCACCTTCGCGTTGACGGATACTTTGAACGCAAACCTTACGCTGATCAGCGCACCGGGCTTTAACATCAACGGCGACACGTTGACGGCTGGCGGTGTTGTGAATGCTGCTGCGGCGCAAACGTTCACTATCACGGCGCGTGTCAATGCTGCTTATTCCGGCACGCTCACGAACACGGCGCAGCTCAGCGGCGATGGCTTAACGCGTGTTCTGATCGCGCCCAGTGTGAGCGTGTTGCCGCAACCGGTTTTCGCCGCCGATTTCAGCGGATCGAGCAAGTTGGTCAACACGCCGATCATCACAGGGAATCAACTCTTCACCTACACGATCGTCATCTCCAACAGCGGCAATGCCGCAGGCACCTTCGCGCTGACCGATACGCTGGATGCGCATTTGACGCTAATCAACGCGCCCGGTTTTGTCGTCAGCGGCGCGACGCTGACGGGGAGTGGCACGCTCGATGCGCTGGCCTCGCAAGCATTCGACATCGTCGTGCACGCAGCTGCAACGTATTCTGGCACGATCGAGAACGCGGCCTCACTCAGCGGCGATGGCTCGACGCGCACCTTACTCGCATCGAGCGTGACGCATAAGCCGTTGTATTCGATCTATTTGCCGTTGGTACAGAAATAACAGCGGCCCCCACCCTTAATCCCCTCCCCCGTTACAGCCAGGGGAAGGAGATCACGCCAGGACCTGTCAGGCAGGCCGCAACGATTGATGAACATCTACGATCTACCGGCCCACCTGACGGGTCTACGATTGACCGGAGGGTTGAGTGGTTCTATACTCCCCAACATTGAATGATCTGTTGAACATCCATTAGGGTGAAGTTCAGGGCGCAGCTCACCGCAGCACATCATGCACCACCAACACACCTCTGCCCTCAACGGCCAAGCGCTGCTCGAAGCGCTGGCGTCAAACTCCGATTTATCGACCCTGCGCGAGGCCAATCTGGACAGCTGCGGCCTGACGGCGTTTCCGCTCGACCTCTTGAAACTCAGCGGCCTTTCAACGCTCAGCCTGTTCGACAATCAATTGACCGAAGTTCCGCGTGACATCTCCCGGCTACAATTTCTACGGACCCTCAACCTCTCGCAGAACCTTCTCGTGACGATTCCGGACAGCGTGGGCCACTTTCCACAACTTGAAATGCTCGATCTGGGTCACAATCATCTCTCTGCGCTACCTGCTTCACTGGGCGCGCTCGGCAACTTGCTCTTTCTGTACCTCAGCCACAATCAATTTAGCGACCTACCGGATTCATTCAGCCATCTTTCTCAGCTGCGCTACCTGAACATCACGGATAATCGCTTTCGCGATCTCCCCGCTTGGATCGGTCGTCTCGGCAGTCTCGTCGAGCTGCGGGTCTACGGCAACTCACTCGTCACGCTTCCGCCCGAGATTGGCGACCTATCCAACCTCGCCGAGTTGCACGCTCACCACAATCTGCTGTCCACCCTGCCCGACTCCATCGGACAATTGACCTCGCTCGTCAAACTCGATCTGCAAGCCAATCAACTATCAGCGCTTCCAGAATCCATCGGCAATTTGGTCCACTTAACCGAACTGGACTTGAGGTTCAACGCACTCTCCGCCTTGCCTGCCAGCCTGTCCCGGCTGCAATCACTGGAATATCTCGACCTGCGCGCCAACGCGCTGATCGCCTTACCAGAAGATTTGCAGCAGCTGTCGAACCTGTGCAAAATCGATCTGCGCTGGAATCGGCTGGCCAGCTATCCGCCGTGTTTAACCGTCCTCGCCAAGCGGGGTTGCCTGGTCTACACTTAACCGTCTTCATCTGCCACCGATGAAACAACGCGGACTCAGATCGAATTGATCTGAGTCCGCGATTTCATCTCTTCACAGAAGGCGTGTCTTCCGTCACGCTTTTTGTGGCACGTCATCTTGTCACGATGTTCCAGGTTCCGATTGGGATACTCTGCCCCTGCTTGATCAACTCCGCATCCAGCAGCGCCAGCGGCTCTTGCGTGAACGCATCATACAGGATCACACTCAACTGTGCGGGGCCGGGCGCGGCATTCTCTGGCACCTTCAGCGTATGCGGATCAAACACCTGCGATCCGGCGAGCCATTTTAGCGTTGGAATCGCGCCGAGCGCAGGCACGAAGTCATCCGTCACGCGCCAGCCGTTGCCCGTCAGCTGAACTGATACCACGGCATCGCGCAGCAGCGGTCGCGCTGCGACGAAGTTCAGGTTGATTTTTACTTCGTCGCCGGGTTTCACCTCGCCGCTCATTGCATTTGAATTCAGATACACGATGCCGCCGGAAAGATCGATTCCGGTTGGGTCGATCAAGCGATCGGGCGCAGTGACTCGCGCAGTCGCGATCGGCACCCGTTCATTCCCGTTAGCCTTCAGCAGCTCACTGGTGCGCACCCCCACCCACAGTGGATACTCACCCGGTTGTACATCCATCATCGGCGCGATGTGAAAGCGCTCGACGAACACATCGCCCGTTTGGTAGCGTCCGGTCTGCACGGTGCGATCAGCCTGCCCGATTACGCTCCCCGCGGGATTCACCAGATGCACGAAAAATGCCGTGGCTGGATCAGGTGTTGACTCCACGCGATACGCCACGAGCAAGGTCAATGGTTCGCCCGCCGGAGTAGACGGCGTCAGCAGTTGATAACCAATGATGCGGAACTTATCCGCAAAGTTGATGTCGCCGGTTGTGAAGGATGCAGGACGATCGGTCAGCGGCACAGCGCGCACCTCGTCAGCAGCAGTTGCTAGTGGAATGAAGAAATACGGGCTCGCGTTGAACTGATCGCGGAAGAACATATTCACCACCACAGGCCGTTTCGCTTTCAAGCCGGCAGCGACGGCATTCAGCCATGACTGCACCAGCTCCTCGCCACGCGGGAAGACGTACTGCACTTCGACATCTGTCCGCAGCCCCGCGACCTGTTGCAAGTACCACAACGGAGTGGCCCAATGCCAGTTCGAGAGAATGATCGCATTCGGCGGGGCGGCGTTGAGCAGGGACTCGTTATAAGCGCGAGTGTCTTCGCGATCGTGCAGCCAGTGGCTGGAAGGGGAATGGTCGATAAAAAGCAAGGCAATAGCCAAGATGGTCAAAGAATTTAGAATCCAGAATCCAGAACGAGCGAGTGTTCTTCCGCCTTTTGACTGCTGAGTGCTGAGTGCTGAGTGCTGAGTGCTGATTCCTGACTTCTGACTACTGAATACTCCCAGTCCATAGCCAATCAGCACCGCCATCAGCACATATGCCGGGATTAGATATTCCACGGTCTGCGGGGCACGATAGGCCAGCGTCACCAACGCATGCAACGCGCTGCCGCCCAGCAGCATAACCGCCAGCTTCCAGTCACGGCGAATGACACGCACAATTCCAACCAGCAACAGCGCGAAGACCAGCCAATTGAACTGAAAATCGAACAACGCCGGCAGCAGCTTCACTCGATCGGGAAACAGATCGGGCCGCGTATTGATGAAATAGAAGAAGTCGCCTTCGAAGCCACGCCCGGAAACGTAGTCGAAGAACTGTGTGGGCTGCACCAGAAATGCGGCTGGCTCGCCGTTGGCAAACGTGCCACCCGTCGCGCCGCGCAGCGGCAGATAGAGCAATGGCAGCAGGCCAAGTGCAAAAAATGCGATCGGCTTGAGCCAACGCCGTAGCTGCTTGAGCAATTTCGGATCGATCAGGAAGATGTAGAACACGAAGAAGACGCCGGGAAAGAGCAGCGAGAGGTGATGGCCGAGGCCGAGGGCAAAGAGGCAAGCGAAGATCACAAGATGACGGGATGACAGGGTAACAGGGTGATCCACCGCATGATCCCTGATCCCCGATCCCTGATTTCCAATTACACGACCATGAGACCATTCAACTAGCAGGCTAACACACAATGCCGTAAAGAACGCTGTGGGCATACGAATGTTGGCCGTCGTCGCTTGTGCCCAGAACGTCGTCGAAACACCAAGCAGCGAGGCCGCCAGCACGCCCGCCACGATCGATCCGGTAAGCATCCGCACGGTGCGACTGACGATGACCAATGTGATCGCCGCGAGGAGGGCGCTGAGCAGATTTAAGGCGAAGGCCGGCGAAGCAAAGAAGCGCGAGAACAACCAGCCTGCCATCGTATAGAGCGGATAGCCCGGTGGATGCGCGATGCCCAATTTCCACGCCACCAGTTGAAACTCGCCATTATCGGCAGGCAGCACGGAAGGAATCAGCGTGAAGAGATAGAGGGCGAAGAAGACGAGGCCCAGCACGAGATCTATTGCCGATTTATGACACCTGCACTGCATCCACAGCGCGGTGCAAGTGTTTTTGAATGCTGATGGTAAGGCACGCATAAGGACTTGATTCGTCATTGCGAGCCGCATGGCGGCGAAGCAATCTCCGCATTGTCAGAATGAGATTGCTTCGTCGGCCTATGGCCTCCTCGCAATGACGATTTACGCACTACGCATTACGCTTTCATACGCCTCTGCCGTCTCGCGCGCGCACTTCTCCCACGAAAACTTCGCTGCCTGTTTTAACGCCCGTTCGCCGAGCTCGTCATGCAAGGGATCTTCCGTGCACACCGCAATGAGGGCCCCGGCCATGGCGCGCGCGTCCTGCGGATCGACGAGGATGCCGGCATCGCCGACGATTTCGGGCACCGACGAGGCATTCGAACCGACAACCGGTACACCGCAGGCCAACGCTTCCAGCGCAGGCAGGCCAAAGCCCTCATACAACGTCGGATACAGGAAGCCGCGGGCCTGCTGATACAAAGCGACTTTGTCCTCTTCGGCCACACGTCCGATACACCGGATCACGTCTTCGACTTCAATTTGCCGCGCAATGACGCGCGGATCGTGAAAGAACGCAGCGGGCCGCTCCGGCAGGCTGCCCGCGATGACCAGCGGGTAGTTCTCGCCCAATACATCCTGCGCCCAGGTGTAGACCTGCAACAGCGTCTCGATATTTTTGCGCGCGTCGAAGCCGCCGAGGTAGAGCACATACTCTTCGGGCAGATCGTAGTTCCTGCGAAGCGCCGCCGTGTCGATTGGATCGGCGTGGGCCGAAAATTTTGGATCAGCCGCCAGGTAAATCGTGCGGACACGATCCGCCGGGATGTGCAAGTGCTGCACGATGTCACTGCGACTGGCGTCCGAATCGGTGAGGATCAATGTCGCGCCGCGTGCGGCCGCACTGACCAATTGCGTGTAGGCTCGCACCAGCGGCCCGCCGCGATACTGTGGCAGGATCAACGGGATGATGTCGTGAATGGTCACGACGATAGGCACATCCGATCGGAGCGGCGGTGCCCAGTAAGGGATGTGCAACACGTCGGCTTCGTAGGCGCGCGCCGCACGCGGCATGATCGATTGCTCGAAGAGCAGCTTGCGAAAATTGGAGATTGGAGATTGGAGGTTGGAGGCTAGAGATTGGAAGTCGGTACTCACCGTGATGTCGATAATCTGAAAGGACTTCTTATCGGGGACGACCAACGCATATTCATGCTGCGGCGCGACATGCGGCAGATGCTTCAAGAGTTGCAGCGTATACTGTCCACTGCCTGTATCAGGTTGATCGATGAACCAGCCGTTGAGGATGATACGCATATTGAAAGGATGAGGGATGAGGGATGAGGGATGAAGCCTCATCCTTCCGTTAATGATTTAGCTAAAACTTACGCCGCCGTACCAGTATGTTGTCGAATGGCTCAAAGCCCACATCAAGGTGCAGATAAAACGGATAGGCGCGCTCGTTGGCGTGCAGCACGAATTGCAGATGATCGCGGCCAGCCAACAGACGCTGAATCAACTCGCGTCCGATGCCGCGCTTCTGGTACTCTGGCAGAACGGCGACCGTGCTGATGTAGGCGTTGGACGCTCCATCAGAAATGGCGCGCGCAAAGCCCACCAGCCGATCGCCCTCCCATGCTGAAACGACATACAGCGATCCGCGCACGAGTTGCGCCAGGCGTTCGCGATCGACCGTGCGACGTTCCCACCCCACGGAGTTAAAGAGCGTAGTCAATTGATCGAGATCGATTTCGTGGTCGTTACGATAGACGCTAGGCATATGAAAGTGTTGTATGAGTGAATAATCTGGCATCCACCCTCATCCTGGCCTTCTCCCTCGTTAGGGAGAAGGGATGGCGTACTCCCTCTCCCTGATAGGGAGAGGGGATGGGTGAGGGTCAGATTCAAGTTGAAGCATAGCTGCGTCTAAGAACCATACCCCTTCGGATGCGAGCGATGCCACTCCCACGCAGTGCCGATGATGGCTTCCAACGACGCGAACTCCGGCGCCCAGCCCAACTCGCGCTTGATGGTTTCACTGCCCGCGATCAACGTCGCCGGATCGCCCGGCCGGCGTGGACCAACTTCGGCTTTGATGGGCCGCCCCGTAATCTGCTGTGCCGCGTCGATCATCTCTTTCACGGAATAGCCCAGCCCGTTGCCCAGGTTATAGGTGCGGCTGCCTTTGTCCAAGGCGTGCAACGCCAGAATGTGCGCCTGCGCCAGATCGGTGACGTGGATATAGTCGCGGATGCACGTGCCATCGCGCGTAGGATAGTCGTCGCCGAAGATCGTAATCTTCTCGCGCAAGCCCAGCGCGGTTTGCAAGATCAAGGGAATCAAGTGCGTTTCATGTAGATGATCTTCACCCCGGTTGCCGCGCGGTGAAGCCCCGGCCGCGTTGAAGTAGCGCAGCGCTGCGTAACGCAGGCCATGAACGCGGTCCAGCCAGTGCAGCAACCGCTCGATGATGAACTTCGACTCGCCGTACGGGCTGCCCGGCACGATGCGTTCCTTCTCGTCGATGGGCATCCGTTCCGGCGCATCAAACAAATTCGCCGTCGACGACAGGATGAAACGCTGCACATCATGATCGACCATGGCGCGCAACAGATTCAGCGCGTTGGTGACGTTCTCGCCCAGGTACAAGAACGGCTGCTGCATGCTCTCGCCCACCAGGGTATGCGACGCGAAGTGCATCACCCCGTCGAATGGATGCTCGTCAAACAACCGCTTGACCGCCTCGGCATCTTTGAGATCGCCCAACACAAACTTGGCGCGCGGATCGACCGCTTCCCGGTGGCCGGTGTAGAGATTATCAAACACCACCACCGCTTCCCCGGCTTCCAATAATTCCTCTACCACATGACTGCCAATATAACCTGCTCCGCCCGTGACCAGAACATTCATGCTTGATGCCTCCGTATGATTTTGTCTTGGCTACAAATACCGAGTCAGTGCATTTACGTGCTACGCTTCATCAATGTGATACAACGAGTCCCACCCCAGCCGCTCGATGCGCTGGAAAGTTTGGCGAGTCGCCTTGCGCCCTAGTGCACGCAAATCATTACCACGCTTAGGTCCATAGCGGATAATATCGAGCGGCGTAATCCACTCGTCGGGCGCGATGACGGCGCAGCGCACTTCTTTGTGATCGGCCACCGCATCGGTGCCTTTGCGCACCCGCCGATTGACTTTGCGCAGTTCCTCAAAGTCGTTTTCAAAGGTGCCGATCAACGCCAGGTCGAGCACGTAGCCCACGCTGCCCAGCAAGCCGCGCGGCATGGGCGGCAGGGCGCTGCGCTGGACCAGCGGGCGGGGATCGTTCTCTTCGAGTTTGTGATACGGCGACAGCAGCACCATCAAAATCTCTTCGGCGTCGGCGTCGATCGCCGGGCGCAGTGGCGAATTATACATGACTGCGCCATCCCAGTGGTTGTTGTTGTCCACCTGGATCGGGGCATACACATAAGGGATGCTCGAGCTGGCTAACAAGTGCTCGTGCTTCAAGGCCGGAACTCGCGCATACAAGCCTTTATTGCGAGCAGGCTTCGCGCCGTTGGTATACACCGTCGGATGGCCGGTGGTGATGTCGGTCGCCACCATGTAGAGCGGCAGCTTGATCTGCGCCAGTTGAGCTTCCGGCACGTATTTTTCCAGCGTGCGCTTCCAGGGTACCCGATCGAACAAGCTCTTCCACGGTTTCAAGCGGAAGAAGCGGTGCATATCCCTGGTGCGGATCGACTCCCACATTTTTTGCAGCAGTTCGATGCCGCCCACCGCATACACGGCGGCATTCATCGAACCGATCGACGTGCCGACAATGATGTCCGGTTTCCACCCGATCGATTCCAGATGCTCGAAGACGCCGACTTGAAAGGCGCCGCGGCCGCCGCCGCCTGATAGGACCAGTGCGCGTTTCGGAGAAGTCTGTTCAGTCATGGAATCACCTCGCAAGATAACGAATAGACGAAGCGGTGCTACTCATTTGGGAAGTTCCGCTAACCAAAGACCTCCACCCCAGAAGGCAGTCTTGTCACCGTGCGGAGCAATTGCAAAATACGCGCCGGGAAAGACATTGCTTTCTAAACTGGAGCCGTCAATGACGCCTGTCTTTTTGCCTGAGCTCAGCACATAGGCACGAATGGTGGTATTAGGCGGGAACTCTGACCCCCACCAGTAATAAACCGTTTTGCTATCTTTGGCCCAGAATGGTTGGAGGGCATATTTCTCTATCGCAAAGGCCTTGCTACCATTTAGCGGCACTAACCACAATGTGCCGTCGAATGCAATAACGGCAAGTGTTGAACCATCTGGTGAAACGGCCCAGTTGTATTCTGTTCCTCGCTTGAACTCTGACACATCGGCCAGCGGTACGACTGTGTCGTTCTTGAGATCGGCGATGTAAAACCGCACGCCGTACTCATAGTGCATTCCAAAAATAACCCGAGTCTCGTCTTCAAGCCAATCTGCTTGCCAAATCACACCATACCCTGCGCCGGGAAATTCTGTCAATTTAACTCGATGTTCTCCAGTAGAGTCCGCAGTCCAAATTTCAGTTCGAGATCGAACATTAGGATCAGGAGTCGCGTAAACGCCATCACTACCATATCCCACAACGTATATGACGTGTTTCCCGCTTGGCGAAATCTGCCCACGCAACTCGATCGGGGTGTCAAGAAGGCGCGGCTTAGGGATATTTAACCGTTTCCAGATACGTGAGTCACATTTTTGCGGAGAAGAAACTGTTTGGGTGAAATGAGTCGCGACATCATATGCCGCCCACTGTAATTCTTTGTCCATATCGTCTATCAGGCAAAAAGCATAACAAACAGTATTTCCATCAGCAGACCAATAAGCAGTCTCGATATCTTTTCCGTCACTGCCATTCTCAATTTCATAAACTTTTAAGCTATTGACGCCCCCAGTCGGAGAGGCTGGCGGTGTAACCCTCGGTTCCCTCGCAACCGTTTCAGTTGGCTGCGGCGTTCGGGTTGGCCTGCTGGTTGGAGTGCTCGCCATAC
>JAUQXC010000946.1 GCA_030834825.1 Thermoflexales bacterium | reverse complement strand
CTGCAACTGCGGCAGCAGCGCAACATGCTCGGGCTGGCTGGAGACGATCGTGATGAAGTTGACGCTGGCGGGCTGCTTGGGCGGCAGGCGGCGGGCACGCTCATCCAGCCACACTTCCAGGCGCAATTTGATTTGAGGTTGTCCCGACGGCGAGACGACGAACAGGTTGGCGTCTTCGGTGAGAAAGCCGCGCAGCCGGACATCGTTGGTCAGCGTGTCAGGACTAGCGTACGTATGGCGCATAGCGACCTCCCTTGACAGTGGATAGCAGAGTCGATGGGCTGGATCGACTCAGAGGATAGGCGTTGTGCAACAGTGAATCTCAGCGAGTCAACGTCTCTAGCGGTCAGCGCACGACGCGATCGGTGTCGCGCCTATGACGTACGCCGCGACACTCGACGCGAACGCCGCGCGTCATCAGGCTCTGGTTTCTTCCGGCACGGCGAGCCAGTAGCCCGCGTCGCGCCGCCACCGCAAGTAGCGCGGCTGCGTGGCGTCTCGCTCGAGTTTCTGACGTAGCCGATAGATGGCGCTGCGCAGGACGCGCCGGTCGTGGCGATACGCCGGTCCCCAGACGGCGGTCACCAGTTGTTCCCGGCTGAGAATGCGGCCTGAGGCCCGCGCCAATTCCAGCAGAATCTGGAACTCCATCCGGGTCAAGGCGACCGTCCGATCTTCGAGCCGGACCCGCTGCAAGCCCAGATCAAGGCACAGATCCCCCACGATCAATTCAGTCGGCTCGGTGGGTGAGGGGGGCCGTTGGACTCGACGCAACACGGCTTTCACACGGACGATCAACTCGCGACCACTGACAGGCTGGCTGAGATAGTCATCGGCGCCGAGTTCGAAAGCCCGTAGCTTGTCCTCCTCGCTGGCCTGGGGCGCGCACATGATCACTGGTGTATCGGCGTTCTGGCGAATCTGCTCCAAGACCTGCCAACCGGTCATTTCCGGCAAGAGGGTGTTGAGGATGATCAATTGCGGATCGTGCTGATCCCAGGCTTGAAGACCTTCCGAGCCAGTCGCTGCTTCGATCACGGCATAGCCTTCGGAGATGAGCGCCTGTCGCACCACTTCACGCATATCCAGGTCGTCATCGATGATGAGTATTGGTTGGGATGTCATCGGCTCCCTCAACCTATCTTCGCGTCACCAGGTTTCGGACCAACCTTGCAGGGTCCAGGCTTCCTGATCACATTGCAGCATATCCACTTGACTTACGTGGCGCCTTCTATGCGCTTCATCAGGATGTAGGTTACATTTGCATCCTGAATGTGATCTACGTTTTCTCCCGGCGCCGTGACACGCATCACCGCCACTCCGTGCGAGGACATCCACTTCGCCGCTTCACAATAGATAGCATTTAAGACATCTTTGTCGTCAGGGAGCACCAGTGGTTGAAGCAGCCAGCCTTTAGTGGCATCACGCTGAATGATTGCTTGAGCGAAGCCCACGGGTTGGCCCGCGCGCTCGAAGACACGCAGCCAATGGTGTCGACCTATCCAGCGCTCATAGACGCGCCATGCAGGAGAACGGAAAAAGGATGACTCAGGTGGCCCTAAGACTTCTAGAACGATAGGATCGAACACACGCTGCGTTAAGTCGCGGATGATTGGCCGATCGGATGATCGCAGTGGTCGGCTAGTAATCCTGTGATCAGAGCGATATTCACCCTCACGTAGGGGCAACGCAAGGTCATACTCGGTACTGGTATAAACCGTCTGAAAGGAATGCTTGCGGAGCGAGCCAAGTGAGGCTTCGTTCCCTTGATACACCACAGCGTAGGCGGTTGTGCAACCTATCCGGGCCAGGCGACGCAGCCTTTCCGCCGTCAAGGCCGTGGCAATTCCCTGACGCCGAAATTCCGGCATAACGACGATGTTGGATAATTCCTGTATCTGCTGGTCGCCGAAATGCAGGGCCATCCCAACCACTCGCCCCTCCACCTCCGCCGCTAAAGCCCCCCAACGCTTACGAGCCAGCGCCATCAACAACCGAAACGGAATCATGCGGCCCCAGGCCATCAAGCGGATTCGTCGGCGATACTGCTCGGGCGTCACGCCCGCCGCAGTGAGTTCTTCTACGAAGTATTTCGCTTGTAGCTCAATGGCTTGCGCCAGGTCTTCATACCGCAGATCGCGAATGCGAAAATTCATGGGTCGACCTCAGTAAGTCAGTGTCACCGTCGTACCGCCCCCACGCCGAGGCGAAATGGTCAGCGTACCGTTGATGAGCCGGGCCCATTCAAACATCCCCACAATGCCGAAGTGCTGAGCCCGCACCAGCTCCGCTAAAGACAGGTGCTGGGTGTCCAAGCCACGGCCATTGTCCTCCACCGACAAACTAAGACGATGATCCTCACACTTCAACGTGATCCAGACGGCACTGGCCCCCGCATGCTGTTGAATGTTGTTCAGGGCCTCGGTCAGCACATGGTAAACCGAGGTGGTGATCGGTTCAGAAAGTTCTAAATCATCGGGTACATCCAGGTGGAATTCCAGAGGGGCCGCTGTGTCCGTGCTGAATTTGTAGATGCGATCCTTGACTAACCAGCCCATATTTCGATCTTGCAAAATCGGCGGGCGTAGCTCGAAACAAATATCGCGTAGGATTTTGGGCACGTCTCGCAGTGCGGACAGGGCATCCTTCAAGTCGGCCTTCATTTGGGGCTCCAGCTGTTGGGCCTGTCGAGCGATCCGATCCAGATGCATGAGAGAAGCCGAGACCGCTTGTAGGGCATCATCATGAATGAGGGTGGAGATTTCCGCGCGTTCCAGGTCGCGAACTCTCATCTGTGTCCGCGAGAGGGTCATGGCACCTTCAAAAAGGTTGATGGTCTGAATGGTTACGGCGAGCGCGTGACAGGCATCGCCGATGAAATCGATCTGAGACGCGTCAAAGGCGCCGTCCGGAATACGTTGCCCCAAAATGAGTAGCCCCGTTAATGTTTCGCCGATGACGATGGGGGCCAGGAGTTCGGCCCAGGGATAATGGGTGAGCAGCGGGTGGTGTTTGACTTCACCCGGTTCCAGGCCCGTCCTGGTGACCAGGCCGGGAGGCATGACCAGCTTGGCCTCGGCTGCTGGAATGCGCTCGATATGAGCGTGTAAGACTTCCACCGGCACAAAATCTCCGTGGCGACGTTCGATCAACAGCAGACCCACTTGATGGACCTGCACCAACTGCGAGATCTCACGGATGACTTCGCGCAGCATGCTCATCTCGGGGTTCGCCGCCAGGGTGGCCGTGGCCCAGCTCAGCACCCGTTGATAAGCGAGCGGCCGGCCATACAGGAGCAGCTGACTCAGTCGCAGGCTCGACTTGCTCGAGAGGGGCATCACGAGAATGGTCGCCAGCACAAAGAGACTGCTGGGGAGTGGCTCAAGTGCGAAGAGGCTTGAGACCTGGCGCAGCCCGGCATGGAACAGCGAGTAAAAGAACAGCGCGCACAAACCGATCATCAGCAGTGACATGGCCTGGGTGACCAGCACATCCAGCCCCAGGTATTTGTGACGATAGATCACATAGCCGAAAGTAGCGGGCATGAGCGTGATGAACAAAAACGGGATTTGATAAGGGATGAGCGGCTGGCCATTCGAGATGATCAAAGGGGGCACAATGACAAGAAAGACCAGAGGCCCAAATGCCATCAGGGTGCCCAACATCAGAATACGCAGCTGGCGCTTGAGGTAGGAGTGGGGGAGCCGTACATAGCGCACCACCGTGAGTAATGGGTTGATGATCAAGAAGACGGCCCCATAGAAAAGGGCCAGTCGCAGCGGCACGATTCCCGTCAAATGGTAGAGCCGCAGGCCCATGGGCCGCAGAACAAGTATATCGAACAGGCTCAGGGCGCTCACGAAGAGCGCTCCGGCGTAGGCAACCCGAAAGAATCGA